>NZ_AKJJ01000071.1:0-12001 GCF_000282395.1 Pseudomonas sp. GM55
GTCCCGTCCGCTGCGCCATATTTTCCGAGTCAGGTGTGCCCTGATTCGAGATTGAAAAGCTACTGAGTTTTCAATCAGACGAGTTACTTGAGCATCTGCTCAAAGCGATACGCAGCGGTAGTTCAGTCGGTTAGAATACCGGCCTGTCACGCCGGGGGTCGCGGGTTCGAGTCCCGTCCGCTGCGCCATATCTGCCCCGAGGCCCACTGAACGCCTTGGAGCTACGAAGAAACCACTGGTTACTTCGAGTCGATAGCAAAAACCCTGGTCGAAAGACCGGGGTTTTTTGTGTCTGCGATTTGGCAATCCGGCTGAACACCTCACTCAGCCTTGCAGATAGACCGCATGGGTATGGGTGTATTCGTACAGCCCATGCTTGCCATCCGCCCCGCCAATGCCTGATTTACGCACCCCGGCGTGGAAACCCTGCATCGCTTCGAAATTCTCGCGATTGACGTATGTTTCGCCAAAATCCAGTTCGCGCATCGCCTGCATGGTTTTGCTCAGGTCGCGGGTGTAGATCGATGATGTCAGGCCATAGTCGCAGTCGTTGGCCAGGGCAATGGCTTCGTCCAGGTCGTCGATTATCTGGATCGGCAGCACCGGGCCGAAAATCTCTTCGCGCATGATCTCCATGTCCGCGCGGCAACCGGCGAGCACCGTTGGCTGGAAATGGAAGCCATTGGGCAGATCGGCAATCTGCCCGCCGCTGATCAGGCTTGCGCCCTGGCTCAACGCGGTCCGGACTTTGCGGTTGACGCTGTCCAGCCCCTGGCGGTTGATCAGCGGGCCCATCTCGACGTTGGGCTGTGCAACCGGGTCACCATAACGGGTCGCGCTCATGGCCGCCGCAATACGATCGATGAACTGATCCGCCACCTTACGTTCGACGTACACCCGCTCGGCACAGTTGCACACTTGGCCGCTGTTGATGATGCGCGAATCGCGGATCGCCCTGACCGCCAGTTCGAGGTCTGCATCCGCCAGCACAATGGCCGGTGCCTTGCCGCCCAGTTCCAGGTTTAGCTTGGTGATGTTTGGCGCGGCGGCGGCCATGATCCGCGAGCCGGTGTCGACGCTGCCGGTGAAGCTGATCATGTCCACGCCCTTGTGCGTGCTCAGGGCGGCGCCGACCTTCCCGTCGCCACAGACCACGTTGAACACGCCGGGCGGCAGGTCGGTTTCGGCCACCAGTCGGGCGAATTCGAAACAGTTGTTCGGGGTTTCTTCACTGGGCTTGATGACAATGGTGTTGCCGGTCAGCAGGGCCGGGGCCATCTTGCGGGCAATCAGGAAGAAGGGGAAATTCCACGGCAGGATCCCGGCCACCACGCCCAGTGGTTTGCGGAACAGGAAGATGTTTTCGTTCTGGCGATCGCTGGTGATGATTTCACCTTCGATGCGCCGCGCCCATTCGGCCATGTAATCGAGATAATCGGCGGTGAAATTGACTTCGACTTCCGCCAGGCCGCTGATCTTGCCTTGCTCCAGGGTGATGGTGCGCGCCAGGTGCGCAACGTTTTCCCGCAGTTTGGCGGCGATCCGGCGCAAGTAGCCGGCGCGCTCGTTCGCCGGTTTGCGCGCCCAACCTTTCTGGGCGGCACGGGCGGCAGCGAGTGCGTGGTCGACGTCCTCGACGGTCGAGGCCGGGACTTTCGACAGCACGGCGCCGGTGGCCGGGTTGATCACATCGAGGTGGGCAGCACTGGCCACGAACTGGCCGTTGATGAAGTTTTCGTAGACGGGCACGGATGACATGGTGCGACTCCTTGGCAGATCAGTAAGTGCGTGACGGCGTTTGAGTGGTGGCGGGTTCGCGGTAGCGAGCGAGGGTGGCCATGGCGCCTTGGCGCAGCAGGCTGATGTCGATGGCCACTGCAATGAACTGGCAGCCCCAGCGCTGGTAGCGGCGGGCGTCTTCTTCGTTGGGGGCGAGAATCCCACATGCCTTTCCGGCCGCCAGCGTGGCGTTCACGGCGTGTTGAATCCGCTCCTGGACTTCCGGATGGCCGGGGTTGCCGGCGTGACCCAGGCCGATCGACAAATCCGCCGGGCCGATAAACACCGCATCGACGCCCTCGACGGCGGCGATCGCTGCGACGTTTTCCACGCCGGTGCGCGATTCCACCTGCACGATCAGGCACAGTTGTTCATGGGCTGTATTCAGGTAGTCCGGCACACCGTCCCAGCGGGTGGCGCGGGTCAGGCCGCCGCCGACCCCGCGAATGCCGTGGGGCGGGTAGCGCATGGCGCGCACCAGTGCCTGTGCCTGCTCGGCGGTTTCGACCATCGGGATCATCAGCGTCTGTGCGCCGATATCCAGCAGTTGCTTGATCAGGTTGGCATCGCCATTCACCGCACGCACTATCGGCGCGGTCGAGTAAGGCGCTACGGCCTGCAGTTGAGCGAGTACACCGGGCACGGTGTTGGGTGCGTGCTCGCCATCGATCAGCATCCAGTCGTAACCGGTGGTGGCGACGATCTCGGCGGCGTAGCCGGTGGCGAACCCGGCCCAGATGCCATATTGGGTCGCTGAGTTGTTCAGCGCGGCCTTGAACGCGTTGTGCGGCATGTTCATGTCGAACTCCTTTCTCAGCGGTTGTACGGCCGATGCAGTTGGCATTCCGGGTTGAGGGTCACGCCGAAACCTGGCTGGTCGAGCGCGGACAGGCGCATGCGGCCATTGACCGGCACCGGTTCGCCGAGCAATTGCGGGTGGAACATCGGCACTACTTCGTCGGCCTTGGGTGCCATCATCAGGAACTCGGCGAACGGGCTGTTATGCCGGGTGGCGACGAAGTGGTAGCTGTAGACCGAAGAACCGTGGGGGATGACCAGTGCGTTGTGGGCGTCGGCCAGGGCCGAGATCTTCACCAGTTCAGTGATCCCGCCGCACCAGCCGACATCCGGCTGGATGATGTCGCAGCAGCCCATCTCCAGCAGCATGCGGAAGCCCCAGCGTGTGGCTTCGTGTTCGCCGGTGGTCACCAGCATGCCCTTGGGCACGTTGTTGCGCAGGGCCGCGTAGCCCCAGTAGTCGTCCGGCGGCAGGGCTTCTTCGATCCATTTCAAGCCGTATTCGTGAGCGCCAACCGCCAGTTTGGTGGCGTAGTTAAGGTCCAGGCTCATCCAGCAATCGAGCATCAGCCAGAAGTCTGGGCCGACGCGTTCGCGCATGGTGGCCAGTTCCTCCAGATTTTTGCGCAGGCCTTCCTCGCCTTCGGCCGGACCGTGGTGCAGCGGCATCTTGCCGCCGATGAAGCCCATTTTCTGCGCCAGGTCCGGGTGGGCGCCGGTGGCGTAGAACTGCAACTCGTCGCGCACCGCACCGCCGAGGAGCTGATGTACGGGCTCCTGGCGGATCTTGCCGAGCAAGTCCCACAGCGCCAGGTCGACACCGGAGAGGGTGTTGATGACGATGCCCTTGCGCCCGTAATACAGGGTCGACTGGTACATCTGGTCCCAGATTTTTTCGATGTCGGTGACCCGGGCGCCTTCGAGGAAGCGCGCCAGGTGCTTCTCGACAATGTAGGCGGCTGGCTCGCCGCCAGTGGTCACGGCAAAGCCGACGGTGCCGTCGCTGGCTTCGATTTCCACCACCAGAGTGCCGAGTACGTTGATGCCGAAGGTGCGGCGGCTCTGGCGGTACTCGGGGTATTTGCTCATCGGCGTGGCAATGTGATCGTCGATCCAGTGGCCGTCGGCCTGGTCGTGATAATCCGCACCGCCGCCTCGCAGAGTGAAGGCGCGGACGTGTTTGATGGTTGGAATGCCCATGGTGTGACTCCTCAGGTTTAAACAGTGGCCGGTTTGTTCGAGGCTTTATGGCCGGGCGCACGTATGCCCAGCACCAGCAAAGCGGCGATGACGGTGGTAGCGGCCAGCACGTACAAGCCTGCTGCCGGTGAATGGAAGGCGCCTTCGGCCCAGTTCTTCAGCACCGGGGCGATGAAGCCACCGAGGGCGCCGAACGAGTTGATCAGGGCGATCCCGGCCGCGGCGGCGCTGCCGGCGAGGTAGCTGGAGGGAAAGGTCCAGAACACCGGTTGCACGGCGATGAAGCCGGAGGCGGCAAAGCACAGGGCGATGATCCCCAGCAGCGGATTGCTGAAGGTCACCGAACAAGCGATCCCGGCAGCGGCCATCAACAAGGTCAGGCAGGCGGTGCGGCGGCGTTCGCCGGTGCGATCGCTGTAGCCGGGAATCAGGTAGGCGGCGATCAATGCGCAGATCCAAGGGATCGCCGTCACCAGGCCGACCATCAGCCCGACCTTGGTCCCCAGCAGTCCGCCAACCTGGCTTGGCAGGTAAAACACCACGCCGTAGACGCTGGCCTGGATCAACAGGTAGATCAGGCACAGGTACAGCACCGAGGGTTGGCAGATCACGTTGAGCAGGCTGCGGCCGTGGTTCTGTTTATGACTGTCTTCCTGATCGAGCAGGTTCTGAACTTGCTGGCGTTCCTCGACGGTCAGCCACTTGGCATCGGCCGGCCGGTTATCAAGGTACCAGTAGGCCCAGATGCCCACCGCCGTCGCCATCAGGCCTTCAACGGCAAACAGCCACTGCCAGCCGTGGAAACCGGCAAAGCCGTCCAGTTCCAGCAGCAGACCGGACAGCGGGCTGCCGAAGATGAACGCCAGCGGCGCACCGAAGTAGAAGAAACCCATGGCCTTGCCGCGCACGGCGCTGGGGAACCAGTAGGTGAGGTAGAGAATCACCCCGGGAAAGAAGCCGGCTTCGGCCACGCCCAGCAGGAAGCGCAAGACGTAGAAGCTGGTTTCAGTGTGGGCGAAGACCATGGCCGCGGAGACCAGGCCCCAGGTGACCATGATCCGGCACATCCACAGGCGGGCGCCGACGCGGTGCAGGATCAGGTTGCTCGGTACTTCGAGCAGTGCGTAGCCGGCGAAGAACACACCGGCGCCGAAGGCGAAGGCGGCGTCGCTGATGTTGGTATCGGCTTGAAAGGCTTGTTTGGCAAACCCGACGTTGGCGCGGTCGAGGAAGGCCATGATGTACATCAGCAGGAGAAACGGGAGTAGCCGCCAGGAAATTTTGGCGAGCAGAGGCGCGGGTAGAGTCTTCATCGCAGTTTTCCTTTGGTAGGGCATTTGTTCTTATGGGGAAGACTGTACGGCCGCTTATCGATGCGTTACAAATCGAATCTAGCTCACAACTGATACCCTCAAGGTATCGATAAAAAGGCCCGCCATGACCACGCCGACCATTTCCCGCAGTCTGCTCAATCGCCTGCGCTATAAGCATCTGCACATGCTGGTAACGCTCAGCTCCAGTCAGAACCTGCACCGTGCTTCGCAAAGCCTGAACATGTCGCAACCGGCGGCAACCCGCATGCTCCATGAGATTGAAGACATGTTCGGCTGCGATCTGTTCGAGCGCCTGCCGCGAGGGATGCGCCCGACGGCGCTGGGTCAGGAGTTGATCCGTTTCGCCGAATCGGCCCTAAGCGGTCTCGACCGTTGTGCCGAGGACTTGATGGCACGGCAGCAGGGCGGCTACGGCTATCTGTCGATCGGTACCATCATGGGCGCGGCGCCAGACCTGGTCATGGATTCGATTGCAGAGATCAAGTCGCTCAATCCGCAGCTGCGGATCCGCATCATGGGTGACACCAGCGACCAGGTGATCCAGTTGCTGGAACAGGGTCGCATCGACCTTGCCATCGCCCGGCGCAATGCCGCCACCGACAGTGAGCATTACGTCTTCGAGCAATTGGGTAACGAACGCTTGCTGGTGGTGGTGCACGCCGGCCACCCGCTGGCCCGGCGCAAAAAACTGGAGATGGCGGAGCTGGTCAGTGGTTGGCCGTGGATCCTGCAACCGGAAACCAGTCCGGCGCGCATCGGTCTGGATCAGGCGTTGCAGCGCCTGGCGTTGCCGTTGCCCGCAGACATCATCGAATGCAGTTCTGTGTACTCCATGCAGCAACTGATTCAGCTGACCGACGCGATCATGGTGCTGTCGGAAACCGCATTGCGCGACTATCTTAAAATGGGCCTGGTGGTGGCGCTGCCGGTGGAACTGGATGTGCAGATGGCGCCATTCGGGCTGTTGTTGCGCAAGGGCGAGCACATCAGCCGGGAGTTGGGGTTGTTCATCGAACTGCTGCGTCGAAAAGTCGCGGTTTTTTGATTTCTTGGTCAGTTTTTAGTTTTCCGCGAAGGCATAAGCCTATAAACTTAACCTTTCGGTCAGCTTTGCACTGTCAACAACAGCCCTTTGTATCGTCAAAAGGGGCTTCTGCAAGACTCGAGATTTTCCAGTACATAACCAGAAGGGCGGACCCCATAACCGCCCAGAGGATGATCCATGTCCAACCGTGATATATCCCGGCGCTCGTTCCTTCAGGGCGGGCTGGTAGCGGGCGTGAGCGTGACGCTCACGCCATTGAGCAGCCAGGCGCTGGCCGCCCTGATGGAAAACAGCGTGACCGTGCCGTCCGAGCAGTGGCTTGGCAACAATGGCAAGGCGCGCGCCCGTAACGATGCCTTGTCCAAGGTCTGCGGCAGCAAGGTCTTTGCCCGCGACATCCGCGCCAAGGACATGCCGGGCTGGCCGCAGCAACAAGGCCACGCCATGCTGCTCAAAACCATCAAGGCCGACCACATCTTTGCAGGCATCGACCTGTCGTGGCTCGGTGCCGGGTTGCAACCGGACCGCATCGTTACCGCCGAAGACCTGGTCAAGGACGGTATCGTGTTCCCTGAAGAGCACGCTCCGGATCCTCTGCTGCCGGCCGGCAAGGTGCCGATGTTCATCGGGCACCCCGTGGCGATCCTGATCTGGAACGATTTCGAGCGCTTCCGTCAGGCCAAGAGCAAGCTCAAGTTCAATGACAAGGCGATTCGTTACGGTGCCCAGGTACCGTTCTACGAAGGTGATCCCTATGGCAGCTTCCGCTACGTGCGCGTCGGCGGTGCGACCTCGGCGGATGAAGATGAGTTCGCCAGCCTCAAGGACTCGATCCTGTTCCCGATGCTGAAAAACCGTCGTCCGGTGTGGAACTCCCAGCCAAACCTGCACGGCAACCTGACCGAGCGCGGGTTGTTTTACGCCGAGCGCATGAAGCAGCAGATCGATGCGCCGCCGGACAACTGGCTGGTGTTCGATGAACGCTACAAGACCCCGTCGATCGAACCGGCCGCCATGGAGCCGGACAACGGCAACGGCTGGTACGACCCGGCCACCAAGACCCTGCATTTCGTCGTTGCCACCCAATGCCCGCTGGAAGCAGCTACCGAAACCGCGAAGATGATCGCGCCGTCGCGCTTTGGCCTGGCCAGCCTGAACATGCACCCGGGCTATACCGTGGGTTACGGCTCGAAAGACCACAACATTTTCGTCTACTACGCAGCCCTCGCGGCGTTGTACGGCGCCGGTGTGCCGGTGCGCCTGGCCAACGACCGCTACGAGCAGTTCCAGAGCGGCATCAAGCGTCACCCGTTCGACATTCGCTATCAATTGGCGGTGGACAAGAACGACTACAGCTTCAAGATCTTCCGCGCTGAAATGAGCGTCGACGGTGGCGGGCGGATCAACTACAGCCCTTCGGTGGCTGCGGTGGGCGCCACGGCAGCACAGTCGATCTACTACATGCCGCAGAACGATCTGCAGGTCACGGCTTACCATTCGCGCGCGGTAGAAGCCGGGTCGATGCGTGGCTACGGCACCCTGCAGAGCATGGCGTCGACCGAAATGATGGTCGACGAAATCGCTGATCGCCTCGGCGTCGATGCCATTGAGCTGCGCCGCAAGAACGCGCTGCGCTCGGGGATGAAAAACACCCAGGGCGCAATCCCGGCCGGTGCCTTGCGCCTGCACGAGATTCTCGACAAGGCGGCCGTCCACGACACCTGGAAAAACCGCGACGCGATCAAGAAGCAGCGCGAAGCCGCCGATCCGGACAACTGGTACGGGGTGGGTTTCGCCATCTGCCAGAAAGACTTCGGTACCGGTTCCGAAGCGCCGATGGCCAGCATCGAATTCAGCGCTGAAGGGCGCATCAACTTGCGTCACATCGGCATCGAGATCGGCACCGGCATGTCCACTTCGCAAGCGATGGTAGTGGCCGACTTCCTCGGTCTGCCTGCACACGAAGTGAAGACCGGCGAAACCGACTGGAAGGAAATGCAGCTGATCACCGGCGGCAACCCTTACATCATGAGTCAGGCCGAGCAGGACAACTTCCTGCGTAACCCGCGCTGGGTCGGCAAAATCGCTTCGGCATCGTCGGCGACCAACTCCGCCTACTACTTCAGCCACGCCACCCGTGAAGCGGCGCGTGTGCTGTTCAATCACGGCTTGTGGCCGGCGGCGCTGGAGATCTGGCGACAAGGCCCTTATGGCGGTCAGGCCAACCCCTATGTGGTGCGCCGTGAAGACGCTCATTGGGTCGACGGCAAGCTCACCGCCAACGGCATGGAGCCGTTGCCGTTCGCGATGCTGGCCAAGCGTGCCCACGAACGCGGGCTGGTGACTGGCGCGACCGTGCATGGTTTCAACCGCTGGAGCTGGGCCGAGGCCGAGTTCAGCATTGATGGCGTGCGTGAGCGTCTGCCGCTCGACGGGCTGGCGGTCAAGTACGGTGACGGTGCGCCCAAGGCGAAGCAGGCGCAGATGAGCAGCGCCGGTTTCCATTTGCTGGATCGGCAGAACATCGCCTACCCGGCAACCCAGCTGAACAACGCGGCGGTGACTTACTACAGCCCGGTCGCGACGCTGGTGGAAGTGAAGGTCAACAAGAGTTCGGCGGAAGTGTCGGTGCTCAACCACCATTCGTGGGTCGAGTGCGGTCGAGTGCTGGTGCCGGAACTGGTCAAGGGCCAGCTCGAAGGCGGTATCGCCATGGGCATCGGCCACGCGCTGATGGAGGAGATGCCGCTGTACGAAGGCGGGCCGGGGGAGGGTGACTGGAACTTCAACCGTTACCGCCTGCCAATGGCGCGTCATGTTGCGGTGTGGAAACAGACGGCGGAGATCCTGCCGCCACTGTCGCCAAGCGACCCGTCCAAGGGTATCGCCGAGGTGGTGATGATCCCGGTGGTCGGTGCCATCGGCAACGCCGTGGCCCATGCCATCGGTAAACGTGTCCGCGACTTGCCTATCACTTCTGCACGCATCAAGGAGGCCCTCAATGGCTAACCGTCCGCTTCAACTGACCCTCAACGGTCAATCCGTCGGCCCGGTGGACATCCCTGATGACCTGCCGATGATCGACTACCTGCACGAGTACAAGAACCTCACCGGTTCACGCCTGGGTTGCGGCCAGGGCATTTGCCACGCTTGCGTGGTGATCGTCGACAACCCCGACGGTACCAGCGAAGAAGTGCGCACCTGCATCACCGGCGCGCACTATTTCGAAGGCAAGAAGGTGCGGACCATCGAAGGCCATGCCACTCGCGACGAGCAGGGCAAGGTCACCGAGCTGAACCCGATCCAGCAGCGTTTCGTCGATGAGTTCGCCTTCCAGTGCAGCTACTGCGCGCCGGGCTTCGTGAATGCCGCGACCGTGCTGGTGGAAAAGCTGCAGCGTCAGCCCATCGTCAAGAGCCAGCTGGAAAAAGTCATCGAGGACAGCCTCGGTCATCACATCTGCCGTTGCACCGGGTACGTGCGCTATTACAGCGCCACACGCAACGTGCTGACCGATCTCGGCCTGGTCAAGGAGGGTTAAGCATGAAGCATCTACTTAGCCGCCTGGCGTTGGCGGTCGGCTTGGCTGCGCCTGCGTTGCTGGCTCACGCCGATGATGCACAGGTCAAGCAAGGCCAATACCTGGCCCGCGCCGCCGATTGCATGGCGTGCCACACCGCGCCGGGTGGCGCGCCCTTTGCGGGCGGCCTGCCGATCGTTTCGCCGTTCGGCACGATCTACGGCACCAACATCACCCCGAGCAAAGAGCACGGCATCGGCCTGTACAGCGATGACGAGTTCTTTGCCGCGCTGACCGAAGGCAAGCGCCG
The DNA here is from genome assembly GCF_000282395.1 of Pseudomonas sp. GM55. Taxonomy (NCBI): domain Bacteria; kingdom Pseudomonadati; phylum Pseudomonadota; class Gammaproteobacteria; order Pseudomonadales; family Pseudomonadaceae; genus Pseudomonas; species Pseudomonas sp. GM55. The sequence continues at coordinate 9,987 of NZ_AKJJ01000071.1, forward strand.
CGATGGCGCAAATCTGTATCCGGCGATGCCGTACACCTCCTATCACCTGATGCCCCGTGCCGACTCCGACGCGATCCATGCCTACCTGAAAACCGTCGAGCCGATCGAGCGTGCAGCGCCGGTCACCAGCCTGAGCTTCCCGTTCAACATACGCCTGGGCCTGATGGGCTGGAACATGATGTACGGCAAGGACGTGAAGCTGGAGCCGGCCGAGGGCAAGAGCGAAGCCTGGAAGCGCGGCCAGTACATGGTCGACGTGCTGGGTCACTGTGGTGAGTGCCATACGCCACGCGGCTTGCCGGGTGCGATGCAGCAGGACAAGCGCATGACCGGCGGCATTCTCAACGGTTATCTGGCACCGAGCCTGCTGGCCACTGACCTGGCGGCGCGTGGCTGGAATCATCAGGACCTGAGCTCGTTCCTCAAGCACGGCATGAGCGCCCAGGGCACGATGTTCAACGAGATGTTCCCGGTGTTCCACAACAGCACCCAGGGCCTCAATGATCCGGATCTGGCGGCGATGGCGACTTTCCTGCTCGGCGATCAGCCGCCGGCGGCGAAAGTGCTCACCGAAGTGCCTTTGGACAAACTGAGCCCAAGCGCCCAGCGTGGCCGTCAGGAATATTTGAATGTCTGCGCCGGGTGCCATGCGCCGGGCGGCGAGGGCAAACCACACATTGCTGTGGCCATGCGTGGCAACACCACGTTGCGCCTGGAAGATCCGCGTAACCTGGTACGGGTGATCGACGACGGAATCGGTGAGCAGAAATTCTCCGGTTTCGAACACATGCAGCCGATGCCTGGGTTCGCCAAGAAATTGAGCGACGAGCAACTCACGGATCTGTTGAATTACCTGCGTCAGGGATGGGGCGGTCAGCCAAATGATCTGGCGGTGAACGACGTGCAGAAGTTGCGGGCCGATGCGCCGCCGCTCGAGCACAAGGCGCACTGATATGCAGCATCTCGATCTGCAAGTGGTGCGCCGGGCGCTGGAGTGGTCGGCGGCCGGTCAGCGCATCTGGCTGTGTACGGTGCTGGCCACCTATGGCTCGGCACCGCGCGCACCGGGCTCGCTGCTGGCGGTGAACACTGATGGACACTGGATTGGCTCGCTGTCGGGGGGCTGTGTCGAGGAAGACTTTCTCGAGCGAGTCGCCGAGGGTGCGTTTCTGCAGCCAGTCTGCGTTGTTCGTTACGGCGAAGGCGACGATCCACGCTCCCGCGTCAGCCTGCCGTGCGGCGGGGTACTGGATGTGCTGGTCGAGAAGCTTGACGCCGATTGCGAGGTGCAAGCGCATCTGCGCGAACTGGAGTCGGCACTGTTGGGCCGACGTCGGTTGATCCGCGAAGTGGATCTGCAAAGCGGTGCGCGCAGTCTGTTCGATGATCGTGAGCAGGGTGTGCGTATCGAGCGTGAAATCGACCGGGTGCGCGTGCGCGTCGGCGCGGCCCAGCGCTTGCTGCTGGCCGGGTATTCCAGTGTCGCTCAGGCCTGCGCAGAGTTTGCCGTGGGCCTGGGTTTCGAGGTGATTCTGTGTGACCCGCGGGACGAAGTGCTGGAAGGCGTTGTGCTGGAAAACGTGGAGATTCGCCGCCAACTGCCGTCGGTGTTCATTGCCGATGGCGGCTGCCACAGCGACACGGCGGTGGTGGCGTTGACCCACGATCCGCGTATCGATGACCTGGCGATGATGGAGGCGGTGCGCACCGAGGCGTTCTATATCGGCGTGATGGGCTCCATGCAGACTTCGCAGAAGCGCTTCGAGCGGTTACGGCGCATTGGTGGGCTGGGGGACGTCGAGTTGGGGCGGATTCATGCGCCAATAGGGCTGAACCTGGGCAGCAAGACGCCAGCAGAGATTGCCCTTGCAGTGCTGGCGGACATCCTGCGGATTCGCAGCGGTATCGCGCGGGACCGGTTGTAACCTTCGTCCTCTGTAGGAGCTGGCGTGCCAGCGAAAAGGACGTCATAGCCAACAACGGTGTTGGCCGACGAAACGCCTTCGCTGGCAAGC
>NZ_AKJJ01000072.1:0-124802 GCF_000282395.1 Pseudomonas sp. GM55
GAGCTGGCTTGCCAGCGAATGGGCCATCAAGGCCGCCAAAAGCTTCGCTGGCAAGCCAGCTCCTACAATAGAGGTCCAATGCCCAACCGCCCGCCTCTCGACGCTGTCACCGCCCGCTGGGTGCCGTGGGTCGTCGCCATCGCGTTTTTCATGCAGTCCCTCGACGGGACGATTCTCAACACTGCCCTGCCGGCCATGGCTCGCGACCTGGCCGAAGACCCATTGCGCATGCAGGGTGTGATCATCGCCTACATGCTCACGGTCGCCTTGCTGATTCCCGCTTCGGGCTGGATCGCCGACCGTTTTGGCACCAGGAAGATCTTCTTCAACGCAATCCTGCTGTTCAGTCTCGGCTCGCTACTCTGCGCACTGTCGAGCAGCCTGAGCATGCTGATCGGCGCGCGGGTGATTCAAGGGCTGGGCGGTGCTCTGATGCTGCCGGTCGGGCGGCTGGTGGTGTTGCGCGCTTACCCGCGCTCGGAGCTGGTGCGGATCATGGGCTTCATCACCATTCCCGGGCTGCTCGGCCCCTTGATCGGCCCAACCATGGGCGGCTGGATGGTGCAATACCTGACCTGGCACTGGATCTTCCTGATCAACCTGCCAGTGGGGCTGGTCGGTTGCTACGCCGTGTGGAAATTCATCCCGGACCTGCGCGGTTCTGAGCGCACCCGTTTCGATAGCCTGGGCTTCGTGTTGTTCGGTGCGGCGATGATTCTGATCACCATCGCCATGGAAGGCCTGGGCGAATTGCACCTGCCGCACCTGCGGGTGATGTTGCTGCTGTTTGGCGGCATGGCTTGCCTGGCGGCGTACTGGCTGCGCGCCGGGCATATCGAGAACCCGTTGTTTGCGCCGTCGCTGTTCAAGACCCGGACCTTTGCCGTGGGCATTCTTGGCAACCTGTTCGCCCGCCTCGGCAGCGGCGCCCTGCCCTTTCTGGTGCCGTTGTTGCTGCAAGTGGCACTGGGTTACTCGCCGTCCCAGGCCGGGATGAGCATGCTGCCGCTGGCGGCGGCGGCGATGATCGCCAAGTGGGTGGCGCGGCCACTGATCGAGCGTCTGGGCTACCGCATCGTGCTCACCGGCAACACCCTGGCGCTGGGGATCATGCTGGCCGCCATGGGCCTGGTCAGCGAGCAGACGCCGTACTGGCTGCTGCTGTGCCTGCTGGCGATCCTTGGCGCGATCAACTCCTTGCAGTTCACCGCGATGAACACCGTGACCCTGATCGACCTCGACGACGCCAGCGCCAGCAGCGGTAACAGCCTGCTGTCGGTGGTCGCGCAATTGTCCCTGAGCCTGGGGGTTGCGTGTGCGGGTGCGCTGCTAGGCGGGTTCACGGCGGAGATCGGAAACGACGGTGTAGACACGGTCCTGGGTGCATTTCAGCTGACCTTTGTGACCGTCGGAATCATGGCAATGTTGGCTGCAACTATCTTTTCCCAGCTCTCAAAGCAAGACGGACGGCGTGTCAAACGTCCGGAACAGCACATCGAACCTTAGGGCGAATGGCCACCGGGCTGGTACACTGCGCGACATTTTGTTTTGCAGGCCAGTCCCGTGACCACCATCGCCACCGAATTTAATACTTTGCCGCTGTCCGCCGCCATGCTGGCTAACCTCGACTCCCTCGGTTATGCCCAGATGACGCCGATCCAGGCGCAAAGCTTGCCGGTGATTCTCAAGGGGATGGACCTGATCGCCCAGGCCAAGACCGGCAGCGGCAAGACTGCCGCGTTCGGCATCGGCCTGCTGAACCCGATCAATCCGCGCTACTTCGGTTGCCAGGCGCTGATCCTGTGCCCGACCCGCGAGCTGGCCGACCAGGTCGCCAAGGAAATCCGTCGCCTGGCCCGTGCCGAAGACAACATCAAGGTCCTGACCCTGTGCGGCGGCGTATCCCTCGGCCCGCAGATCGCTTCGCTGGAACACGGCGCGCACATCATCGTCGGCACCCCGGGGCGCATCCAGCAGCACCTGCGCAAGGGCTCGCTGGTACTCCACGGCCTCAACACCCTGATCCTCGACGAAGCCGACCGCATGCTCGACATGGGTTTCTACGACTCCATCGAAGAAATCATCATGCAGGCCCCGGAACGTCGCCAGACCCTGCTGTTCTCCGCCACCTACCCGGTCGGCATCAAGCAGCTGGCCTCGAAGTTCATGCGCAATCCGCAGCAGGTGAAGGCCGAAGCGTTCCACGACGACACGCAGATCGAGCAGCGTTTCTACGAGATTTCCCCGGATGACCGCATGAGCGCGGTGACCAAGGTGCTTGGCCACTTCCGCCCGGCATCCTGCGTGGCGTTCTGCTTCACCAAGCAACAAGTTCAGGAAACTGTCGATCACCTGACCGCCAAAGGCATCTCCGCCGTCGGCCTGCACGGCGATCTGGAACAGCGTGACCGCGATCAGGTGCTGGCGATGTTCGCCAACCGCAGTACGTCGGTACTGGTCGCCACCGACGTCGCCGCCCGCGGCCTCGACATCGACTCGCTGGACATGGTGATCAACGTCGAGCTGGCCCGTGATTCGGAAATCCACATTCACCGCGTGGGCCGTACCGGTCGTGCCGGTGAGAAAGGCCTGGCCATCAGCCTGGTCGCGCCGTCCGAAGCGCAGCGTGCACAAGCCATCGAACAATTGCAGAAGACGCCGTTGACCTGGGATCAGGTGGACAACCTCACCTCCAAAGGCGGCGGCCCGCTGCTGCCGCAGATGAGCACCCTGTGCATCGCTGCCGGCCGCAAGGACAAGGTTCGTCCGGGCGATATTCTTGGCGCACTGACCGGTGACGCCGGCATCCCCGGTGCCCAGGTCGGCAAGATCGCGATTTTCGACTTCCAGGCCTACGTGGCCGTGGAGCGCGGCGTCGCCAAGCAGGCCTTGCAGCGCCTGAACGACGGCAAGATCAAGGGCCGTTCGTTGCGCGTTCGCATTTTATAAACAGTCACTGTGTAGGAGCCGGCTTGCCGGCGAAGGCGGCGTGCCTGGCACACCGCGCTGCTCAATTCGCTGGCAAGCCAGCTCCTACAGGGATTGTGCCTGTAGTGGAATTTGTGTGAGGACACCGTTTTGCGCTCTACCGAAGTCGTGATCATTGGCGCTGGCGCCGCAGGGTTGATGTGTGCATTGACCGCCGCCGGGCGCGGGCGCAAGGTGTTGCTGCTCGACCATGCCAACAAGGCCGGCAAGAAAATCCTGATGTCGGGCGGTGGCCGCTGCAATTTCACCAACATGTACACCGAGCCGGGCAATTTCCTCTCGCAGAATGCGCATTTCTGCAAATCCGCCCTGGCCCGTTACACCCAGTGGGATTTCATCGGCATGGTGGCCAAGCACGGCGTGCCGTATCACGAGAAAAAACTCGGCCAGTTGTTCTGCGATAACAAATCCAGCGACATCCTCGACATGCTGCTCGACGAGTGCGATCAGGTCGGCGTCAGCCTGCACCTGGACACCTCGATCCAGACCATCGAGAGGCTTGAGAAGGGTTACCTGCTGGACACCACAATGGGCCAGATCACCTGCGAATCGCTAGTGATCGCCACCGGCGGCCTGTCGATTCCGACCCTGGGCGCCACCGGTTTCGGCTATCAAGTAGCCAGGCAGTTTGGCCACGAGCTGCTGCCGACCCGCGCCGGCCTGGTGCCGTTCACCATCACCGATCAGCTCAAGGCGTTGTGCACCGAGTTGTCCGGTACCTCGGTGGATTGCCTGGTGAGCTGCAACGACCAGAGCTTTCGCGAGAACATCCTGTTCACCCACCGCGGCCTCAGCGGCCCGGCGATTTTGCAGATTTCCTCGTTCTGGGAGTCCGGCGATACCGTCGAGATCAACCTGATGCCGGATCACGACGTGCCGGACTGGCTGCAACAGCAACAGGCCGAACGCCCCAACAGCGAGTTGAAAACCCTGCTCGGGGAAGTTTTCACCAAGAAGATGGCCAACCTGCTGGCGGACAACTGGTTCGTCTCCAAACCGATGAAGCAGTACACCCACGCCGAACTGGCCGATATCGCGGAAAAACTGGCGAGCTGGAAAGTCGTGCCGGCGGGCACCGAAGGCTATCGCACCGCCGAGGTGACCCTGGGCGGCGTCAATACCAATGAAGTGTCGTCCAAGACCATGGAATCACTGAAAAGCCCGGGGCTGTACTTCATCGGCGAAGTGCTCGACGTGACCGGGCATCTGGGCGGGTTCAACTTCCAGTGGGCCTGGGCGTCGGGGTACGCGGCTGCGCAGTACGTCTGACGCACCGCGTTATCGTTCTTCGCTGGCAAGCCAGCTCCTACAGAATTGCGCTGGACCTGTAGGAGCTGGCTTGCCAGCGAAAGCAATTTATCTGACTCACCGAATTGCATCGTGTGCCAGCAGGCCGGCTCTTAGAACAAGGAAGGAACAGATTTTGCTGTCTGATGTGATCGGCGCCATTGCGTCGGCGTCATTAGTGGCTCAATTTAGCGTCATTGCCTCGGAAGGCCTTCGCATTTCATGTCATCGACTTCGTTCCGCCAGTCTCTGCGTCGCCTTTGGGCGCTGGATAAATTCAGCTACAGCGTGCGGGTATTCATTGCCCTGACCGGCACCATGGCGTTGTGCTGGTATCAGGACGAAATGGGCCTGCTGATCCCGTTGTTCCTGGGGATTATTGCCAGCGCCCTCGCCGAGACCGACGACAGCTGGCAGGGCCGCCTCAACGCGCTGGCCGTGACGCTGGTGTGTTTCGCCGTTGCCGCCCTGTCTGTCGAACTGCTCTTCCCCTACCCCTCGCTGTTTATCATCGCCTTCGCCCTGGCCGCGTTCTGCCTGACCATGCTCGGCGCCCTCGGCGAGCGCTATGGCGCGATTGCCTCGGCGACGTTGATTCTGTCGGTCTATACCATGATCGGCGTGGACCAGCGTGGCGGTGCGGTCACCGACGTCTGGCATGAGCCGGTGCTGCTGGTGGCCGGTGCGGCCTGGTACGGCCTGCTCTCGGTGTTGTGGCAGGCGCTGTTTTCCAATCAGCCAGTGCAGCAGAGCCTGGCGCGGCTGTTCCGCGAACTGGGCTTTTACCTGAAGTTGAAATCCTCGCTGTTCGAGCCGGTCCGGCAGATGGATGTGGAGGCGCGGCGCCTGGAACTGGCCCAGCAGAACGGCCGGGTGGTCGCGGCGCTGAACGCCGCCAAGGAGATCATCCTGCACCGGGTCGGTAACGGCCGACCGGGGTCGAAAGTCAGCCGCTACCTGAAACTGTACTTCCTCGCCCAGGACATCCACGAACGCGCCAGTTCTTCGCACTACCCTTACAACGCCCTGGCCGAGGCTTTCTTCCACAGTGACGTGCTGTTCCGCTGCCAGCGCCTGTTGCGCCAGCAAGGCAAGGCCTGCCGGGCCCTGGCCGAATCGATCCAGATGCGCCAGCCGTTCACCTATGACGCCGGTTTCGCCGAAGCCCTGAACGACCTGGATGCCTCCCTCGAACACCTGCGCATCCAGAGCAACCCGGCCTGGCGCGGCTTGCTGCGTTCACTGCGGGCACTGGCGGCCAACCTCGGCACCCTCGACCGCTTGCTCAGCGATGCGAGCAACCCTGACGCCCTGGCCGACGCCACCGACAGCAGCCTGCTTGACCGTTCACCACGCAATCTCAAGGACGTGTGGCTGCGCTTGCGCACGCAGCTGACGCCGACTTCGCTGCTGTTCCGCCATGCCCTGCGATTGCCCCTGGCGCTGAGCATCGGCTACGCCATGGTGCATTTGATTCACCCGTCCCAAGGCTACTGGATCATCCTCACTACGCTGTTCGTCTGCCAACCGAACTACGGCGCCACCCGGCGCAAACTCGGTCAACGGATCATCGGCACCGCCATCGGCCTGACCCTGGCCTGGGCGCTGTTCGACCTGTTCCCGAACCCGCTGATCCAGTCGTGTTTCGCCATTGCCGCCGGGGTGGTGTTCTTTACCAACCGCACCACCCGCTACACCCTGGCGACGGCGGCAATCACCTTGATGGTGCTGTTCTGCTTCAACCAGGTGGGTGACGGTTACGGGCTGTTCCTGCCACGCTTGTTCGATACCTTGCTCGGCAGCCTGATCGCCGGGCTGGCGGTGTTCCTGTTCCTGCCGGACTGGCAGGGGCGACGCCTGAACAAAGTGCTGGCCAACACCCTGGCCTGCAACAGCATTTACCTGCGCCAGATCATGCAGCAATACGCGGCAGGCAAAAGCGACGACCTGGCCTACCGCCTGGCCCGCCGCAACGCGCACAACGCCGACGCGGCGCTGTCGACCACACTGGCCAACATGCTGATGGAGCCTGGGCATTTCCGAAAGGAGGCGGATGTGGGGTTTCGCTTCCTGGTGCTGTCGCACACGCTACTCAGTTATCTGTCGGGCCTGGGCGCGCACCGTGAAACCCAACTGCCGGCGGACGTGCATGAGCACTTGATCGAGGGGGCCGGAGTGAAACTCGCCGCCAGCATCGACGAGATCGCCCAAGGGCTGGCGAGCAAGTCTTCGATAGCGATTCAGAGCGATGACGAAGAAGCACTGGCCAATGAACTGGAACAGATGCCCGATGAAATCGATGAGGGCCAGCGGCTGGTGCAGACGCAACTGGCACTGATTTGCCGTCAGCTCGGGCCGTTGCGGACACTGGCGGCGCATCTGATCAAGGACACCAGTGAGGATTCCGCTGTCTGAGCGGGCCTCTTCGCGGGCAAGCCCGCTCCCACAGGGTTATCTGGTGGTCACAAGTTTTGTGTTCGCCTTCGCCCACTGTGGGAGCGGGCTTGCCCGCGAAGAGGCCATCAGCAACAGCACAGAATCCGGATCAGTTCACTCACATCCCATGCTGCCGCATCAACTTGTCATAACTCCCGTCCGCCTTCATGGCCGCGATCTCGCGGTCGAAACCGGCGACGATCTGCTCATGCTGCGGATTCTTCAGGCTGACCAGAATGTGCAGGCTGTTCGCGCTCAAAGCCTTGGGCAGGAATTCCACGGCGTTGCGTACCTTGGGTGACTCGCGGGCCAGGTAGTAACGGGCAACGTACTCATCTTCCAGCGTCAGTTTGACCCGGTCGGCCGCGACCATGCGCACGGCCATGGCGAAGCTGTGAACCGGGACTTTCTGCAATGAGTCGTCCTTGTCGAACTCTGGCGAATAGGCGTAACCGCGCACGATGGCAATCGGATACGTGTGCAATTGCTGCAGGTTGTTGAACTCGATGGGCACGTCTTTGCGCTTGAGAAAGCGTACGCGATTGAGCAGGTACTCGCCGGAAAACTGGCCGAGTCTTGTACGCTCGTCGTTGTACCAGGCGTTGACCAGCACGTCGTATCGGCCCTCGCCCAATCCCATCAAGGCCCGTGCCCAGGGCACCTGTTCGAACTCACTGGCATAGCCGGCCCTGGCGAGCGCGGTACTGACAATGTCCGTGGCCAGACCACCGTTGACGAGCGTGGAATCCGTAAAGGGGGGCCAGGCATCAGCGACCAACCGCAGTTTTTCTGCCGCCGCTCCCTGAACCAGCAACAGCAATCCAATCAAGGCAAAAGCTCGATGCAATCGCGGCATGCTAGAAAATCCTTAGCGGGCGGATTGCCCGGCGTGTTTTCAGCCAAAACCCCAAGGCCCCGTACCGGCAAGACCCGGGTGTTAAACATTAGCTCATCGAAGCCATAGCACAGCGCTTCGATCCAGATTACACAAAGAAGACATCCGCGCGAGAAATGAATGATGGCATTTTGGTCCATGTCACAGATTCTTCCGCCATAAAGACTTCTGGCGTAAGTGCGCTTAGTATCGGAACGACGTTTTCAGGGAATCAAAACATGACAGTCGACTGGATCTGCAAACACCACAGCGACCTGGGCAAGGAGCAGTTGTACGCCATTTTGCAGCTGCGCGCCGAGGTGTTCGTCGTCGAACAGAAATGCGTTTACCAGGATATCGATGGCCAGGATCTGGAAGGTGACACCTGCCACGTGATGGCCTGGGACGGTAACCGGCTGGTGGCCTACCTGCGGCTGCTTGACCCGCAGTCACAGGGCGGCGACGTGGTGATCGGGCGGGTGATCATCGCCCCGCAAGCACGCGGCGCCGGGTTGGGGCATGAGTTGATGGAACAGGCACTCAAACAGATCGAGAAATACTGGCCCGGCCTGCCGGTCTACCTCTCGGCCCAAGCGCACTTGCAGGGGTATTACGGGCGGTACGGGTTTGTCGTGGCGGGTGAGGAATATGTGGAGGATGGCATTCCACACATCGGGATGCGTCGTTCCGGATAGCCCCTTCGCTGGCAAGCCAGCTCCTACAGGGATTGTGTGAATCCTGCAGGAGCTGGCTTGCCAGCGAAGACGTCAGCACTGATGCCGCAAATCTCAGGGATACTCCAAGATCGCCTTGATCTGCCGCAGGTTACGCTCGATCCACCCGCGATCGATCGCACCCCACTCGCGAATCCGGTAGCGTCCCGCATGGTTGCGCGCGCCCTCTTCCTGCTCGAATTCACAAATGATATCCAGATCCGCCAACGCCGCGATGGTGTCCTGTGCCGTGCGCCGGGGCATGCCGGTGACGTCGGTCAGCGCCGGGACGTTGCTGGCCAGCCCGCTGTCGATCAGGTACGCCACATACAACCGGCGATAGAAGCTGCTCTTGGTCTTGCTTACGTCCATCCAACGCTCCTGAAAAATCGTCCGGCCGCGGCCCGAGCCTGCGGCAGCTACTACGCGCCGGCAGGTGCCGGCAAATCCCGCCAGGTCAGGTACACCCGCACATCGAATTCCACCTGGTGATAACCCGGCAGCATGTGCTCGCACAGTTTGTAGAAGGCCTTGTTGTGGTCCGATTCCTTGAAGTGCGCCAGTTCATGCACCACGATCATTTTCAGGAACTCGGACGGCGCGTCCTTGAACAGCGAAGCGATGCGAATTTCCTTCTTGGCCTTGAGCTTGCCGCCTTGCACCCGGGAGATCGTGGTGTGCAGGCCGAGGGCACGGTGGGTCAGGTCCAGGCGGTTGTCGAACAGCACCTTGTCGATGGCCGGAGCATTACGCAGGTACTCCTGCTTGAGCTCCAGGGCATAGGTGTACAGCGCCTTGTCGCTCTGCACCCCGTGCTTTTGCGGGTAACGCTGGCTCAGGTAATCGCCCAGCCGACCGTCGGCGATCAGCTGGCGCACCTGAGCCTGCAAGGTAGCAGGATAGGCCTGGAGATATTTCAACACGGTCATCGGGGCGGCAATACACATCACTAAAAGGTCGCCAGTGTAGCGAATTCAGCAAGGCAGCGCGCTCCAGTCAAACGGCTGGACAAACCGTCCGGTGTCTTCGGCCATCATCGGCCGGGCCACCAGGAAGCCCTGCACATATTCACAGCCGTTGGCCTTCAGCCATTCATACTGCGCGACGGTTTCCACCCCTTCGGCAATCACCAGCATCCCGAACTGTCTGCACAGGTCGATCACACTGCGTACCAGCGCCGCATCCCGTACCGACTCCGGCAACCGGGCGATCAGATGCCGGTCGATCTTGAGGGTATCCAGCGCCAGGTCGCGCAAGTGCGACAGGGAACACGGTCCGGCCCCGAAGTCATCCAATGCCACGCGTACGCCCAGATTGTGCAGCAGGCGCAATTGCTTGCGGGTTTCTTCGGGGTTGTGCATCAAGGCCTCTTCCGTGACCTCGACTTCCAGATGATGCGGTTGCAAACCATGGCGCTCCAGTACCTGGCGCAACTCAGTGACCAGGTTGGGCATGCCGAACTGGGTACTGCTCAAACTGACGCCGAGCACCAGGTCCTCGGTAAACAAGGACTCCCAGGCTTTGCGTTGCCCGGCGCTGCGATGGTAGATCCAGCTGCCCAGACGACTGATCAGCCGCGCCTCTTCCAGCAGTGGCAAAAACAGCCCTGGGGGGACATCGCCAACACTCGGATGCTGCCAGCGCAACAAGGCTTCGAAACCACGAATCCGCCCGTCGGCAATCGCAACCTGAGGCTGATACACCAGATTGAAATCCCGGTTCTCGATGGCTGTGCGCACACTTTCTTCCAGCATCAACCGCGAGCGCGCCCGGCCGTTCATATCGTGATCGTAGAAGCGATATTGCTGGCGACCGGCACGCTTGGCTTCGTACATGGCGATGTCAGCCGCGCGCAGCATCCCGTCGAGATTGGCGCCACAATCAGGAAATGTGGTGATGCCGATGCTGGCACCCAGGGCGATATCGAGGCCGTCGACCTGCTGACAGATCGACACTCGCTCGATGAGCTTCTCGGCAATTTTCGCCGCCTGCTCGGGGAACTCCAGATCCAGCAGCGCGGTGAATTCGTCGCCGCCCATCCGCGCCAGAATGTCGAAGGGCCGCAAGCAGGCCTTCAACTGCTCGGAGACCCAACGCAGCACCCGATCGCCGGCATCGTGCCCGAGCGAATCATTGACGCGCTTGAAGCCGTCGAGGTCCAGGTACATCAAGACCCAGGCACTGTCGGAACGCTCACCGCGCAACAGCAGGTTCTCTACGGTCTGGTAGAAACCCCGGCGGTTGAGCAATCCGGTCAGCGGGTCGGTGACCGCCTGAAATTCCAGCTGCTGGTGCAGATGACGCACCACCGACATGTCCAGCACGGTCACTACCATCGCATGTTGCTCGGCAGGCAATGGTGCGCAGGACAAGGCCACCGGCACCTGCTGGCCGGGGGCCGTACGCAACAGGGCATCGTGCAGGCGCAGGGTTTCACCGCGTTTGTATCCGGCCAGCAACTCGGAGTCGGCCCAGATCGGGATATGCGGTTTTTGCAGGTAGTCCAGAAACTCCTTGCCTTGCAGTTCCTGCACCGTGGCATTGAGCAACCGCGACATCGCCGGATTGGCAAAGCGAATCAGGCCGTCCTCACCCAATACCAGAATGCCTTCGGCAGCGTTATCGAGCACCGACGCATTAAAGGCACGAGCGGATTCCAGATCATGACTCAGGCGCTGCAAGGCCCGGCGGTTTCGCTGGTGTTCGAGCAATGCCTGAACCTTGGGCGTGAAGACCTGTGGGTCGAACGGCTTGAACATGTAATCCACCGCACCGCTGGCATAGCCCTTGATCACCGCGTCCAGGGACTGTTCGTTGGCGGTCAGGAAAATGATCGGTGTGAGACGGGTTCGCTGGCTACCGCGCATCAGGCGCGCCACTTCATAACCGTCCATGCCCGGCATCTGCACATCCAGCACCACCAGGTCGATATCGTGTTCAAGCAACAAGCCGAGGGCCTCGAAACCCGAGGCGGCAGTAATGACCCGCCAGTCCTGGCGCTGTAACAACGCGCGCATGCTGATCAGATTTTCAGGGTAATCGTCGACGACTAAGAGGGTTGAGCTGCCTTCTATTGGCGTGGGTTGCGCGCATTCCATGCTGCTTCTCTAATTGCGGGGCGTCAGACCGGCTTCTCGTGAAAACCGGACAAATACTGTGCTTTCACTCTAGACCGGGTTCTGTAAAAGCAGAAGGTGTCAGTGAGCCATCATTTAATCATAGTGTCTTTTTACCGACTAACGGTCGATGGTTCAGGCGATGGAAATCGGGAAATATGGCGTTTCGACAGGATGTTGACGTCAACCACCCGTCAGACAGGCATTAACAAAATCTCCCGCTACGCTTATAAAGGCCGCCACAGAAGGTGCGGGCTAGAGCATCTGGCACGTCCGTGCAGCATGAATCAAGTGGAAGAACCGACATGATCGACCTTGCAACCTGGAACCTCAGCGTCCCCGTCGGCAGCCCGCCGTACACCGTCGAAACCTCCAAGCTGGTGGATGGCTTCAAGGATCAATACTTCCATTCCGACACCGGAACATTGTTTTTCTGGGCGCCCGTGACCGGTTCCCGTACCGAAAACGCGATTTACCCGCGCACCGAACTGCGTGAAACCTACAGCAATGGCACACTGAAAAACTGGTATTACCCGGACGCCGACAACTTGTTGCATGCCACGCTGGCCGTTAACCAGGTGCCGAGCTCCGGGAAAATCGTCATCGGCCAGATCCATGCCTATCAAAGCCAGAAACCGCTGGTGAAGGTCGAATACCAATACAAGACAGGTACAGCCACCGGCAACATCGTCGCCAAAGTCCGGATGCATCCCGATGACGATGTGGGCCGGGTGATCGTCGTGGCGACGGGGGTGAAGCTCGATCAGCAGTTCAACTATCTCATTCACCTCAGCCCCGGTGGAGCCTTGGGCATCAGCGCGGCCGGCTATCAATGGGATACGCAGATCAGCACAACCTGGCGCGAAAAACCGCTGTACTTCAAGGCCGGGGTCTATGTGCAGGACAACACCGGGTACACCAGTGAGGGTGGGAAGGTGACGTTCAGTAAACTGGACATTGATCACGATAAGTAACTTGATTTTACTTCCGTGAGTTTTCTTTGCTTCAAATCAACCGATCTATTACAAAAAAAGGGGCAATCACCGGACTGCCCCTGCCTGAATAAAGTTTGTGGGTGCAGCCTCACAACACTTTTTGCCACTCGGGTTAAACGGGTACATCCTCGTACACAAACTCACCTTCCACAGAACCCGCGTCCTCCAAAGCCGCCTTGAAACGGCCTACTGGATAGGCGCCGTTTTTGGTGAAGAGCAAAAACCCTACAACTTTCTTGGGTGATTGCACTTTATCAAATTCAAATTGAGTAGTTATCTGATCTTGACCTTCTCCGATATTATGCTCGACATTGATATCAAGGTTCGAAGGTGCGCGAACAGCCCAATAAACGTTGTGCGTTTCAACTTGACCATTATTATTTTCGAACACGAAATCGCCACTAACTCTCAAAAAAAATGAATCTTCCACGGGACTACCATAATCCTCTCTCTTCAACTCACCAGTCGTTCCATAAAACTTATGAACCACAGTAGATTTCAGTGTAATAAAAGCTCTTTTCTGTCCATCTTCCTTCTGTTGATCAGTCATTGCTTTAGCCTCAGCAGTTAAATGAAGCTAGAGAGTGCGCGGGCATGACTGCTCAAACAACTGTCATATCTGACAGCCAGTTATATTCTTTTATAATAACTTTGTTTGTTTATATATTTATTTGCCAGTTCCATTCGACGTAATTTCTCAAACAATTCCTCTTAACAACTGCTATTTCTGCCAATCCCAACATGGCATCTGTCAGGTATAAAAAAACCCGCCTGCTGGCGGGTTTTCCTGCGACTTATACGCTCAAGTCTTAGTTAACCTTGGCGTTCAACTCACCCTTCAGATAACGCTGATACATGCCTTCCAGCGAGATCGGCTTGATCTTCGAAGCGTTGCCGGCAGTACCGAAGGCTTCGTAGCGAGCGATGCACACATCGCGCATGGCGGTCACGGTGGCACCGAAAAATTTGCGCGGGTCGAACTCGCTCGGGTTGGTGGCCATCAGGCGACGCATCGCACCAGTGGACGCCAGACGCAGGTCGGTGTCGATGTTGACCTTGCGCACGCCGTGCTTGATACCTTCGACGATTTCTTCAACCGGTACGCCGTAGGTTTCCTTGATGTCGCCGCCGTACTGGTTGATGATCGCCAGCCACTCTTGTGGAACCGAAGACGAACCGTGCATCACCAGGTGAGTGTTCGGAATGCGCTTGTGGATTTCCTTGATGCGGTCGATCGCCAGCACGTCGCCGGTAGGCGGCTTGGTGAACTTGTAGGCGCCGTGGCTGGTGCCGATGGCGATAGCCAGGGCGTCCACCTGGGTGCGTTTTACGAAGTCGGCGGCTTCTTCCGGGTCGGTCAGCATCTGGCTGTGATCCAGAACGCCTTCGGCGCCGATGCCGTCTTCTTCACCGGCCATGCCGGTTTCCAGCGAACCCAGGCAGCCCAGCTCGCCTTCTACCGAAACACCACAGGCGTGAGCCATGGCCACGGTCTGCTGGGTAACACGGACGTTGTAGTCGTAGTCGGTCGGAGTCTTGCCGTCTTCACCCAGGGAACCGTCCATCATCACCGAGCTGAAGCCCAGTTGAATGGAGCGCTGGCAGACGTCAGGGCTGGTGCCGTGGTCCTGGTGCATGCACACCGGGATGTGCGGGAACTCTTCGATGGCTGCCAGGATCAGGTGACGCAGGAACGGTGCACCGGCGTATTTGCGAGCACCAGCCGAAGCCTGGACGATCACCGGGGAGTCGGTCTTGTCAGCGGCTTCCATGATGGCGCGCATCTGCTCAAGGTTGTTGACGTTGAAGGCTGGAACGCCGTAGCCGAACTCGGCTGCGTGGTCCAGCATCTGGCGCATGCTGATAAGTGCCATTGTGTGTATCTCTCCCGGTTGAGGGTCGTTAATCGTGCCAGCCTGCCGTAGCGGCGGCGGCTATTCAAGTTATTGCAGATCGGGGGTTGGCCCGGGCTGCGAATTCGGTCATTGCTCTACAGGTCAACACATCCCTTGTAGGAGCCGGCTTGCCGGCGATGGCGTCCTTTTGGACAGCGCATGCCTCAAGGGCCTCATCGCTGGCAAGCCAGCTCCTACAGGGGTTGCGTCAAGCCGTTGTTATTCGGCCTTGCAACCACGGCCAATCAAATCATTGGTGGCGACCCAGTAAACCAGGCCTTCCTCACCTTTTATGTGAAACGCCAGCATGTCATTGCTGTACAGCGAACCCGATGCACCCGGCTCCTGCTTCAAGCGATAGACCTGATCGGCGCCGCCCAGGCGTACATCTACTTCCTTGCGGCTGTCGTCGGTGTAACGCCAAACCACTTTGGCCTGGCTGTCGCAGGTCCAGGTGGTCCAGTTATCCACAGGTGCGGACGACTGGAACAGGTTCAACTGAGCACAACCCGCCAACAGCGCCAGCGCCGTAACGGCGATAAAACCTTTCATCCGTGTCCCTCGGCTGACGGCACACGCCGCCAGCCCTGAGTAAAGAGTCAGACCCGTCAAGGGCAGCCATGTTCCTTGGCGGGTGCCTGGGTCTCGTATTTGTCCAGGCCCTCGGGCCCGGAGCGCTTGTTGAGCACCGGGTTGGTTTCCGCCTGCCAGTCCGCCTGATAACAGCCGTTGCGTGACGCCGGCGCCTCGGGCTCCGGCGTGGCTTTCGGGCTGCTCCCGCAAGCCGCCAGTGAACCCGCGACGATCAACAGCGCTAACGTCTTGACCATGTCCACACTCCCTTGCCTGGTCAAACGGGCGACCCTCAGGCCTTGGCCCGGCTTTCCAGGACTTCGACGGCTGGCAGCACCTTGCCTTCGACGAATTCGAGAAACGCGCCACCACCGGTGGAAATGTAGGAGATCTGCTCGGCCACGCCATACTTGTCGATGGCAGCCAGGGTGTCGCCACCGCCGGCAATGGAGAACGCAGCACTGTCTGCGATGGCCTGGGCCAGCACTTTGGTGCCATTGCCGAACTGATCGAATTCGAATACGCCAACCGGGCCGTTCCACAGAATGGTTTTCGACGACTTCAGCAGCTCGGCGAAATTCGCGGCGGTCTGCGGGCCGATGTCCAGGATCATGTCGTCGGCAGCGACGTCAGCGATCAGCTTGACGGTCGCAGCGGCGCTTTCAGCGAATTCCTTGGCAACCACCACGTCCACTGGCAGCGGTACGCTGACTTTGGCGGCGATGGCGCGAGCAGTGTCGAGCAGGTCCGGCTCGTACAGCGACTTGCCGACCGGGTGACCGGCAGCGGCCAGGAAGGTGTTGGCAATGCCGCCGCCGACGATCAACTGGTCGCAGATCTGGCTCAGGCTGTTCAGTACGTCGAGTTTGGTCGACACCTTGGAGCCAGCAACAATGGCAGCCATTGGCTTGGCCGGAGCGCCCAGAGCCTTGCCCAGCGCATCCAGTTCAGCAGCCAGCAGCGGGCCGGCAGCAGCGATTTTGGCAAACTTGGCCACGCCGTGGGTCGAACCCTCGGCACGGTGCGCGGTGCCGAAGGCGTCCATCACGAACACGTCGCACAGGGCGGCGTACTGCTGGGCCAGTTCGTCGGCGTTCTTTTTCTCGCCTTTGTTGAAGCGCACGTTTTCGAACAGCACGATGTCGCCGGCCTTGACGTCAACGCCGCCCAGGTAGTCGGCCACCAGTGGCACTTCACGGCCCAGGGCGCGGCTCAGGTAGTCGGCGACTGGCTTGAGGCTGTTCTCGGCCGAGAACTCGCCTTCGGTCGGACGGCCAAGGTGCGAGCAGACCATCACGGCCGCGCCTTTTTCCAGGGCCAGCTTGATGGTCGGCAGCGAGGCCAGGATACGCGCATCGCTGGTGACAACACCGTCCTTGACTGGGACGTTGAGGTCTTCGCGGATCAATACGCGCTTACCTTGCAGATCGAGGTCGGACATCTTCAACACGGTCATGGGTCGCATTTCCTGGGTAGCTGTTTAGAGAGCAGTTTTTTTGGATGAAGCTATTTGCAGATAGTGTTCTGCAACGTCGAGCATTCGGTTGGCAAAACCCCATTCGTTGTCGAACCAGGCCAGGATGTTCACCAGCCGTGGGCCGGAAACTCGGGTCTGACTGGCATCGACGATCGCCGAATGTGGATCATGGTTGAAATCACAGCTTGCGTGCGGCAACTCGGTATACGCCAGCAGGCCTTTGAGCGGGCCGCTGGTGGCGGCTTCGCGCAGTATCCGGTTGACCTCGGTGGCGTCGGTCGCAGTAGCGGTCTGCATCGTGATATCGAGGCAGGACACGTTGACCGTCGGCACCCGTACGGCTTTGGCCTGAATTCGTCCGGCAAGTTCCGGCAACAGGCGTTCAATACCGCGCGCCAGACCGGTGGACACCGGAATCACCGACTGGAACGCCGAACGGGTGCGTCGCAGGTCTTCGTGGTGATAGGCATCGATGACCGGCTGATCGTTCATGGCCGAGTGAATGGTGGTGATCGACACGTAATCCAGGCCAATGGCCTGATTCAGCAGGCGCAGCAGCGGCACGCCGCAGTTGGTGGTGCAGGACGCGTTGGACACCAGCAACTCGTCGCCGGTCAGGCAATCCTGGTTCACGCCATAGACGATGGTCGCGTCGACGTCCGTCTCGCTGGCCATCGGCTGGGAAAACAACACACGCGGGGCGCCGGCGTCGAGGAAACGCTGGCCGTCTTCGCGAGTGTGATAAGCACCGGAGCACTCGAGCACCAGATCGATGCCCAGCGACGCCCAATCGATGCCTTCAGGGGTGGCACTGCGCAGGACCTTCACGCAGTCGCCATTAATATGCAGACAATCGCCGTCGACCTTCACTTCACCGGGGAACCGGCCGTGGGTGGAGTCGAAGCGTGTCAGGTATTCGATACTGGCCATGTCGGCCAGATCGTTGATCGCGACAATCTCGAACCCTGCCTTGTCGCCTCGCTCGAACAACGCACGCAAGACGCAACGACCAATCCGGCCGTAGCCGTTGAGTGCAACTTTGTAGGGACGCGGTTGAGGCATGGGGTTCTCGATAATACGCAGCCAGACGAAATTCTTGTGTGCAACGCAACCCTTGTAGGAGCTGGCTTGCCAGCGAAATGGCCATCAGCCTCAGCATGAATGTTGCCTGGGCGGACGCCATCGCTGGCAAGCCAGCTCCTACAGGGATTGCGGTGGCCGAGGCCACCGCATTCGCGTTTTTAGTCTTCCAGCAGCTCTTCAGCCTGACCCAGGATGTTTTCCAGGGTGAAGCCGAACTCTTCGAACAAGGCCGACGCAGGCGCCGACTCGCCGTAGGTGGTCATGCCAATCACGCGGCCTTCCAGGCCCACGTACTTGTACCAGTAGTCGGCATGGGAAGCCTCGATGGCGATACGGGCGCTGACCTGCAACGGCAGGACCGATTGCTTGTAACCGGCGTCCTGGGCGTCGAACACGCTGGTGCAAGGCATGGAAACCACGCGCACCTTGCGGCCCTGCTCGGTCAGTTTGTCGAAGGCCTGAACGGCCAGGCCGACTTCCGAGCCAGTGGCGATCAGGATCAGCTCAGGCTCGCCTGCGCAGTCCTTCAACACGTAGCCACCGCGGCTGATGTCGGCGATCTGCAGGGCATTGCGGGTCTGGTGCTGCAGGTTCTGACGCGAGAAGATCAGGGCCGAAGGACCGTCCTTGCGCTCCAGTGCGTACTTCCAGCACACCGCCGACTCAACGGCGTCGGCCGGACGCCAGGTGTCGAGGTTCGGCGTGCAGCGCAGGCTGGCCAGTTGCTCGATTGGCTGGTGAGTCGGGCCGTCTTCGCCCAGACCGATGGAGTCGTGGGTGTAGACGTGGATCACGCGCTGCTTCATCAGGGCCGACATGCGCACCGCGTTGCGGGCGTATTCCATGAACATCAGGAAGGTCGCGCCGTAAGGCACCAGGCCGCCGTGCAGGGCAACGCCGTTCATGATCGCGGTCATGCCGAACTCGCGCACGCCGTAGTACATGTAGTTGCCGCTGGCGTCTTCGGCGGTGACACCTTTGCAACCCTTCCACAGGGTCAGGTTGGAACCGGCCAGGTCAGCCGAGCCGCCGAGGAATTCAGGCAGCAGCGGGCCAAATGCGTTCAGGGCATTCTGGCTGGCCTTGCGACTGGCGATGGTTTCGCCCTTGGCAGCGACTTCGGCGATGTAGGCATCGGCCTTCTCGGCGAAGTCGGCCGGCAGTTCGCCGCTCAGACGACGAATCAGTTCGTTGGCTTCGGTCGGGAAGGCAGCGGAGTAGGCCGCGAAACGCTGGTCCCACTCGGCTTCGACCGCGCGGCCGGCTTCCTTGGCATCCCACTCGGCATAGATGTCGGCCGGGATTTCGAACGGACCGTGATTCCATTTCAGCGCCGCACGGGTCAGGGCGATTTCTGCGTCACCCAGCGGAGCGCCGTGGCAATCTTCCTTGCCTTGCTTGTTCGGCGAACCGAAACCGATGGTGGTCTTGCAGCAGATCAGGGTTGGCTGCGCGCTCTTGCGGGCCGTCTCGATCGCAGTCTTGATCTCTTCCGGATCGTGACCGTCGACATTGCGGATCACCTGCCAGTTGTAGGACTCAAAACGCTTCGGCGTGTCATCGGTGAACCAGCCTTCGACTTCGCCGTCGATGGAGATGCCGTTGTCATCGTAGAAGGCGATCAGCTTGCCCAGGCCCAGGGTACCGGCCAGGGAAGCGACTTCGTGGGAAATGCCTTCCATCATGCAGCCATCACCCAGGAACACATAGGTGTGGTGGTCGACGATGTTGTGGCCAGGACGATTGAACTGCGCCGCCATGACTTTTTCGGCCAGGGCAAAACCCACGGCGTTGGCCAGGCCTTGGCCCAGTGGACCGGTGGTGGTTTCTACGCCCGGGGTGTAGCCGAGTTCCGGGTGGCCCGGGGTGCGGCTGTGCAGTTGGCGGAACTGCTTCAGGTCGTCGATCGACAGGTCGTAGCCGGTCAGGTGCAGCAGCGAGTAGATCAGCATCGAGCCGTGGCCGTTGGACAGCACGAAGCGGTCACGGTCGGCGAACGATGGATTGCTCGGGTTGTGCTTGAGGTAGTCGCGCCAAAGCACCTCGGCGATATCCGCCATACCCATTGGGGCACCGGGATGGCCGCTGTTGGCTTTTTGCACGGCATCCATGCTGAGGGCACGAATGGCGTTGGCACGCTCACGACGGCTAGGCATCGCTGTTCTCCTGGGGGCTTGAATAAAACGAAACGGAAAAAAGGCGAGCATTTTCCCTCACCGGGCCGCCTCGGGGCAATGACAGATAGTCATCTGGAGGCGTTTTTCCAATGGATAACGACGTATTAACGTGATGAAACCTTTCTGCTCCGGCTTAGTTGACTGAACCTAACGTCAGGAAGTGCCATCTATCGAGCAATATCAAAACTTTTTGATATTGCTCTTGCGATGCCTTCGGCCCGTGACTAGACTGCCGGCCTTATGAATTTACGCGTGCCCTCCATTCAACATGACGATTGCGATGAGCTGGCGGCCTTGTGCAAGGCTGGCGGCGATCCCCTGCGGTTGAATGTTTTGCGCGCACTGGCCAACGACTCGTTCGGCGTGCTGGAACTGGCGCAGATCTTCGGCATCGGCCAGTCAGGCATGAGCCACCACCTCAAGGTACTGGCCCAGGCCGGCTTGGTGGCAACCCGCCGCGAAGGCAACGCGATTTTCTACCGTCGCGCCCTGCCCCATACCGAACTGCTGGGCGGCAAACTGCACGCAGCCCTGCTCGAAGAAGTGGACAACCTGACGCTGCCGAGCGACGTACAGTCGCGCATCGCCCAGGTTCATGGGCAACGCGCAGCCGCCAGCCAGGACTTTTTCTCACGGGTAGCGGAGAAGTTTCGCGCCCAGCAAGACTTGATCGCCGGCCTGCCGCAATACCGCGAAAGCGTGGTGGCCCTGCTCGACAAGTTGAGCTTCGACAAAGATGCCACGGCCATTGAAGTCGGCCCCGGTGATGGTGCATTCCTGCCGGAACTGGCGCGCCGCTTCTCGCAAGTCACGGCGCTGGATAACAGCACCGCGATGCTCGAGCTGGCGCGCCAGGTCTGCGAACGCGACAAGCTGACTAACGTTAGCCTGCAGTTGGCCGATGCATTGAACGGCGTCAGCCTCAAGGCCGATTGCGTGGTACTGAACATGGTGCTGCACCATTTTGCCGCGCCGGCCGATGCGCTCAAGCACATGGCCCACTTGCTGCAACCAGGCGGTAGCCTGTTAGTGACAGAGTTATGTAGCCACAACCAGAGCTGGGCCAAGGAGGCCTGCGGTGATCTCTGGCTGGGGTTTGAACAGGACGATTTGGCCCGTTGGGCCACCGCTGCGGGACTCGCTCCCGGGGAAAGCCTCTATGTAGGCTTACGCAATGGTTTCCAGATCCAGGTCCGCCATTTTCAGCGACCGACTGGCGACACTCACCATCGGTAAATTCAGGAAAACATCGAGATGAGCGAATACTCCCTCTTCACCTCCGAGTCCGTGTCTGAAGGGCATCCGGACAAAATCGCCGACCAGATTTCCGATGCAGTGCTGGACGCCATCATTGCCCAGGACAAACACGCTCGCGTAGCGGTGGAAACCCTGGTCAAGACCGGCGTGGCCATCGTTGCAGGTGAAGTGACCACCAGCGCCTGGGTCGACCTGGAGCAGATCGTTCGTGATGTGATTTGCGATATCGGCTACACCAGCTCCGACGTCGGCTTCGACGGCGCCACTTGCGGTGTGATGAACATCATCGGCAAGCAGTCCCCTGACATCAACCAGGGCGTTGACCGTGCCAAGCCTGAAGATCAGGGCGCCGGCGACCAGGGCCTGATGTTCGGCTACGCCAGCAACGAAACCGACGTGCTGATGCCAGCACCGATCACCTTTTCGCACCAGCTTGTGCAACGTCAGGCCGAGGCCCGCAAATCCGGCCTGCTGCCTTGGCTGCGTCCGGATGCCAAGTCCCAGGTCACCTGCCGTTACGAAGGCGGCAAGGTTGTCGGTATCGACGCGGTAGTCCTGTCGACCCAGCACAACCCTGAAGTCTCGTACAAAGACCTGCGCGAAGCCGTGATGGAGCTGATCGTCAAGCACGCGCTGCCTGCCGAACTGCTGAGCAAAGACACCCAGTTCCACATCAACCCGACCGGCCAGTTCATCATCGGCGGCCCAGTGGGTGACTGCGGCCTGACCGGTCGCAAGATCATCGTCGACAGCTACGGCGGCATGGCCCGTCACGGCGGTGGCGCGTTCTCCGGTAAAGATCCATCGAAGGTTGACCGTTCGGCTGCCTACGCCGGTCGTTACGTGGCCAAGAACATCGTTGCCGCCGGCCTGGCCGAGCGTTGCGAGATTCAGGTGTCCTACGCCATCGGCGTTGCCCAACCGACTTCGATCTCGCTGAACACCTTCGGCACCGGCAAGATCAGCGATGACAAGATCATCAAGCTGGTCCGCGAAGTGTTCGACCTGCGTCCATACGCGATCACCACCATGCTCGACCTGCTGCACCCGATGTATCAGGAAACCGCTGCGTACGGCCACTTCGGTCGCACCCCGGCAACCAAGACCGTTGGCGAAGACACCTTCACCACGTTCACCTGGGAAAAAACCGACCGCGCCGACGCCCTGCGTTCTGCTGCCGGCCTGTAAGACTTCCCCGCAACACCCGAAGCCCCGCACGGTTCGCGCCCTGCGGGGCTTTTTATTGGGGTTCGCTTTACACCGCGTCGCGGCCATCGCGGGCAAGCCCGCTCCCACAATAGACGGCGGCGTTCTGACTAACTCATAACCCTGTGGGAGCGAGCTTGCTCGCGAAGAGGCCGGCAAAGCCACTAGAAATACCCGGCAAAACACCCCCTCTCTGCGCCAACGGATATTGACCTAGCCTTCACGCACCTCACCGAGCAAGGACGCTCAAGATGCTTCCCGACCTGCGCCTGTTTTTCGCCGCGGTACTGACCTTTGCCCACCTGACCACCAGCGCTGCCGAGTGCCCGGGCTGGCCATCCGAACGCGCCCTGAACGAAGTCGGCAAGCTGCAACAGCAAATCGACCTCTGGGACGACAACTATCACCGCCTCGGGCGCTCACTGGTCGCCGATGAACTCTACGACCAGTCCCGCGCGCGACTCACCCAATGGCGCCACTGCTTCAACCTGAGCCCGTCCGCAGACCCCTTGCGCACTGCACGCGGCACACTGCCTCACCCCATCGCCCACACCGGTCTGGACAAACTGCACGATCGGCCCGCCGTGGAAAACTGGCTGCGTGGCCGGGCGGACGTCTGGGTCCAGCCAAAAATCGATGGTGTGGCGGTGACCCTGGTTTACCGCAACGGCCTGTTGGCCCAGGCAATCAGCCGTGGCGACGGCAAAAGCGGTCAGGACTGGACGGCTCCGGCACGGCAGATTCCGGCCATCCCGCAACGCCTGCCGCAGCCCCGGGACTTGCTCGTGCAAGGCGAACTGTATTGGCGCCTGACCGATCATGTGCAAGCCCAGGCCGGGAGCCTCAACGCTCGCGCCACGGTGGCGGGCCTGATGGCGCGCAAGGTCTTGAGCCCCGAACAGGCCGCCGGCATCGATTTGTTTGTCTGGGACTGGCCCCAGGGGCCGGCGAGCGTGCCCGCGCGTGCCGCGGCACTGAGTGCGCTGGGCTTTCCGGGTACCACGGCATACAGCCAGCCAATCACCTCCGTGATCGAGGCCGAACGCTGGCGTGAACACTGGTATCGCTCCCCCCAGCCCTTTGCCAGCGACGGCATCGTCCTGCGCCAGAACCAACGCCCAGCCGCCGAACGCTGGCAGGCCAGGTCACCTTATTGGGCCATCGCCTGGAAATACCCTTTCGCCCAGGCACTGGCCGAGGTCCGCCAGGTTCACTTCAAAATCGGTCGGACCGGGCGGATCACTCCGGTACTTGAACTGACCCCGGTGAAGCTCGATGACCGGCAGATCAAACACGTCAGCGTCGGTTCGCTGCAACGCTGGCAGGCATTGGACATCCGTCCGGGAGATCAGGTCGCCATCAGCCTGGCCGGACTAACCATTCCCAGGCTAGATAGCGTTGTATTGCGCAGCAGCGAACGCGCCGAAGTGAACGCACCGCTGGCGGCGGACTTTCATTTGTTGAGTTGCTGGCAACCGACTCCGGGCTGTGAGGGCCAGTTTCTCGCGCGCCTGACCTGGCTCAGCGGCAAACAGGGGCTGGCGCTGCCCAATGTGGGTCCGGGCACTTGGGAAAAACTTCTTGCATCAGGTCGCCTGAACGGTCTGCTGGATTGGTTGACGCTCGATGCCCAAGAGCTTGCTACCATTGACGGTTTCGGCGAGCGCAGCGCGGCTCGCCTTGCAGACAGTTTCAACCAGGCCCGGCAGCGACCGTTCGCGCACTGGCTGAAAGCCTTGGGAATGCCGCCGACAGGTCAGGCGTATCTCGGCGACTCGTGGCAGACACTGACGCAGCGAGACATCGAACAATGGCGGGGCGAAGCCGGAATCGGGCCAGGACGCGCGACGCAACTGAACGCTTTTTTCAGCGATCCGCAGGTCCTGGCCTTGAGTGAAACATTACGTGATGCGGGGATTGACGGCTTTTAGCGGTCAGCCCTGCGCCCAGCGGGAACCCAAAGAGGACCGCCGGGATCCAACAAGCCATCGCCACACCGGCCCGCTTGCTTTCTTACATGGAGCTTTTATGAAATTTCTTTCACCGCTCGCCCTGTTGACTCTTTGCTGTGTGCTGGCCACCCCGTTGATGGCAGACGAGGAAGCACCAGGGCTGACCGGTTGTGCCGCCAAGAAGCAAGGTATCGTCAACCAGATCGAATTGGCCAAGGTCCATGGCAACGCCGACCAGCAGGCAGGCCTGGAAAAAGCCCTGAGCGAAGTCGAAGCGAACTGCACCGACGCCTCGCTGAAGAAGGAACGGGAAAACAAGGTGCTCGACGCCAGGCACGAAGTCAGCAAGCGTCAGGCAGACCTCGACAAGGCCATGAGCAAAGGCGACCCCGACAAGATCAACAAGCGCAAAGACAAGCTCGCCGATGCCCGCAAGGAATTGCAGGACGCACTCGATGAGCTGGATAAGTAAGAACAGGCAGGATTCAAAGATCTTTGGCGCTATCCAGGCAGCATTCGCGAGCAGGCTCGCTCCCACAGGGGAATGCGATCATTGTGGGAGCGAGCCTGCTCGCGAAGACGTCAGACCGGGCAACGCCAATCAATGATCCCGAAACGCCTTATGACATGCACTGCAAGCATCTTCGACTTTCTGCACCGCCGGCCCCAGGTTGCTGGCCTTGTAGGGTTGAACCTGACTGGCGATCACCAATTCACCGGTGGCGGATTCAAGGTCACGGGCCATGGCCTGGAAGCGCGCCTGCTGCTCCCAGACATCGCTCTTGGCGCTGGTGTGATCTTCCTCGCGGACCTGCGGAAAATGTTGCCACGGCTCACGGGACAGCGCATCGAGCTTCACCGCACCCTCGGCGAACTTCGGACCATCGAATGGAATGCGCCCACGCAACATGCCACCCAGGTCTTCGCCAGTCTTGAGCATCTGCTTGAAAATGCTCTTGCGCTGGCCGAGCGGCGAGTTGGGGTCGACGCCGCCACAAGCGGACAACGTCAGGCAGGCCAGCAATACAACAGAAAGTCTTTTGAGAGTCATGGTGGCTTCAGGTCACGGGAAACGGCGGCCAGTATCCTCGCGTCATCGGCAAAGACCAATAGCCCTATTATCAATAAGGGTTGTTTGAGCGCATGGAGCGCCCAGGCAACCGGCAAAGGAATCACTCCATGAACAGCCGTTTCAAGGCATGGCGTCACAGCCTGGCCTGGACCCTGCCGATGGTGGCCCTGCTTGCAGGCTGCACCGGTGGCGAAAATCAAAAACCGAAAACCCATGCCCTGGCCACCTACTCCAGCGCCACATGGGAAGCGCTGCCGGCGGTGTCCGACAACGACCTGGTCGCCGGCTTCGGTTCGTGGCGCAGCGCCTGCACCCGACTCAAGGCCGACCCGGTCTGGGGCGGCACTTGCGCGGCGGCTGCCAATGTGCCGCAAACCGCCGGCGACATTCGCGGTTTTCTCAAGCAAAACCTCGATGTCTATGGCCTGCGCGCCGCCAACGACAATCCCGACGGCCTGATCACCGGCTACTACGAACCGGTCTATCCCGGCAGCCTGACCCAGACCAGCGCCGCCAATATCCCGGTCTATGGCGTCCCCGAAGACATGATCGTTGTCGCCCTCGACAGCATTTACCCGGAACTCAAGGGCAAACGCCTGCGCGGTCGACTCGAAGGTCGCGTACTCAAACCGTACGACGATGCGGCGACCATCGAAAGCAAAGGGGTCAAGGCGCCGGTCGTGGCCTGGCTGACCGATCCGATGAACCTGCAGTTCCTGCAAATCCAGGGTTCGGGGCGTATCCAGCTCGACAATGGTCGCCAATTGCGCATCGCTTACGCCGATCAGAACGGCCATCCGTATCGACCGATCGGCCGCTGGCTGGTGGAACAGGGCGAGTTGAAAAAAGAAGACGTGACCATGGGCGCCATCAGCACCTGGGCCAAGGCCAATCCGACGCGGATTCCCGAACTGCTCGGCAGCAACCCCAGCTACGTGTTCTTCACCCGCAACCCGGACAGCAACGAAGGTCCGCGCGGCTCGCTGAACGTACCGTTGACCGCCGGTTACAGCGCGGCTGTGGATCGCAAGGTGATTCCGCTGGGCAGCCTGTTGTGGCTGTCCACCACCAGGCCGGACGGCACAGCCCTGGTTCGCCCCGTGGCAGCACAGGATACCGGCGGCGCCATTGCCGGCGAGGTGCGGGCGGATCTGTTCTGGGGCACCGGCGATGCGGCCGGGCAACTGGCCGGAGACATGAAACAACAGGGGCAGATCTGGATGCTATGGCCCAAGGGTGCTGCGCTGCCGCAAGTGCCGCAGGTGGCTGATGCAGTGAAAAACAATCCGTGAGCATCTGTAGGAGCCGGCTTGCCGGCGATGGCGGTGGATCAGTCGGCAACGATGTTGCCTGACACCCTGCTATCGCCGGCAAGCCGGCTCCTGCAGGTCTACTTTGTCAGCGAAGTTCGTTTAGTTAGACTGACACCACAAAGAAACTCACAATCAACGCCATCCCCACGAACCACACCAACGACCGCAACGTCGCCCAGTCCGCCAGGTAGCAAATGATGTAGAGCAGGCGGCTGGTGATGAACAGCACGGCCAGCACATTGATCGTCACAAGTTCGGCATTGCCGGCCAAATGCGCCACGATCACCGCAGCGGCGAACGCCGGAATCACTTCAAAACTGTTCAGTTGCGCAGCATTCGCCCGCTTGCCGACGCCTTCCAGATTGTCGAGAAAGCCCCGAGGGTCATGATTGTCTTTCAGCCTGAACCCGCCACTGAGCTTGGCGATCCACGTGCATACATACGGCAGGAAGATCGCGATCAAAATGCACCACAGAGCAACCGTCATTACGCAGTCCCTTCTTCAAGTTGTAGAAAATCGAATCCATCCACAGCGATCAAAACTTCATCACCAGTATGCCAATCATTACAAGGCTACAGGCGAGTAACCGTGGCCCGCCAAACGGCTCTTTCAGGTAACGCATGCCGAACAGCACCACCAGAATCACACTGATCTCGCGCAGCGCTGCGGCCTCGGCAATCGACCCCATCTGCATCGCCCACAGCACCAAAGCGTAGCTGAACAACACGCAGAACCCGACCGCCAGGCCCAGCCGCCATTGCTCGCGCCAGAACAACTTGAATGCCGGACGCTTGCGCACCCAGGCCAGCAACGGAAACGGCCAGGCGCTCAGCAAGGTGACCCAGACCAGGTAATCCAGCGGATGGGCCCAGCGCCGCAACGCCTGGCCGTCGATGTAGGTGTAGCAACCGATGCACAGGCCGATCAACGCCACCACCGGCAACATCGACCACGGCAAACGCGCACCGCCGCCGCCCTGCCAGAGCAGGCACAGCATGCCGAACGGGATCAGCAGGATTCCGAAAATCTGCTGATGGGTCAGCACCTCTCCGGCAAAGATCAGCGTCAGCGCCAGCACCACCAACGGTGACAATCCGCGCATCAGCGGATAAACCAGCCCGAGGTCGCCGACCCGATAGGCCTGGATCAGTAAATAGCGATAGAGCAACTCGAATGCCGCCGATGCCAGGATCCACGGCCAGATCTCCAGCGGCGGCATGGCCAGGAACGGCAACATCAACGCGACAAAGAGCAGCGCCACGCTGTCCATGCAGGCCACCACCAACAGCCGCTCCGCACTGAACTTGATCAGGGTATTCCACGCCGCATGCAACAGCGCCGCCACCAACACCAACGCCGTTGCAAGCACGGCCTACTCCTTATTTTGTCCCGCCCCTTGTAGGAGCCGGCTTGCCGGCGATGACGACCTTAAGAACGCTATCGCCGGCAAGCCGGCTCCTACAAAGGCAATAGAGAATTGATTCGCCATATTTCAGTGGCTGTTTATACTGCAAGCCGCCACGCCGCACTCAGTTGCGCACAGACTAATTCCAATAAAAATACTGCCCTGCCCGCTCTCGTCGAGAACGGTCATCGGCATGCGTATGCCTGATCACAGCGTCAAGACTACCGACAGAGACCTTGCGCATGCCACTCGCTTTACTTGCCCTCGCTGTTGCCGCCTTCGGCATCGGCACCACCGAATTCGTCATCATGGGCCTGCTGCCCGACGTCGCCCGCGACCTCAGCGTGAGCATTCCCGATGCCGGACTGCTGATCACCGGCTATGCCCTGGGCGTGGTGTTCGGCGCACCGATCCTCGCCGTCGGTACCGCCAACATGCCGCGCAAGGCCACCCTGCTGGGCATGACGCTGATGTTCATCCTCGGCAACATGCTCTGCGCCCTGGCGCCGAATTACGCCACGCTGATGGCGGCGCGAGTGGTCACGGCACTGTGCCACGGCGCATTTTTTGGCATCGGTTCCGTGGTGGCCGCCGGGCTGGTAGCCCCCAACAAACGGGCTCAGGCGATTGCCATGATGTTCACTGGCCTGACCCTGGCCAATGTGCTCGGCGTGCCACTGGGCACCGCACTCGGGCAATACGCCGGTTGGCGCTCGACGTTTTGGGCGGTATCGGTGATCGGTGTGCTGGCCGCGATTGCGCAATGGGTCTGGCTGCCGAAAAACATCGCAATGGATAAAGCCAACCTGGCCAGCGAGTTCAAGGTGCTGGGCAAGGCCAGCGTACTGCTGGCCCTGGGCATGAGTGTGCTGGCCTCCACCAGCCTGTTCAGTGTGTTTACCTACATCGCGCCGATCCTGCAGGACATCACCGGCGTCAGCCCCCACGGCGTCACCATCATGCTGCTGTTGTTCGGCGTGGGCTTGACCGCCGGCAGCATGCTCGGTGGCCGCCTGGCGGACAGCCGCTTGCTGCCCTCGCTGGTGGGCATGGCGCTGGCGGTGCTGGTGGTGCTGGCGGCATTCACGCAAACCAGCCATTCGCCGATCCCGGCGGCC
Organism: Pseudomonas sp. GM55; assembly: GCF_000282395.1. Taxonomy (NCBI): domain Bacteria; kingdom Pseudomonadati; phylum Pseudomonadota; class Gammaproteobacteria; order Pseudomonadales; family Pseudomonadaceae; genus Pseudomonas; species Pseudomonas sp. GM55. Next base: position 28,939 of record NZ_AKJJ01000072.1, read on the forward strand.
ATCACACTGGTGTTGTGGGGAACGTTTGCCTTCGCCCTGTGCCCGATCCTGCAACTGCTGATCATCGATCAGGCCCATGAAGCACCGAACCTGGGCTCGACCTTGAACCAGAGCGCCTTCAACCTCGGCAACGCCGCCGGGGCATGGATTGGCGGACTGGTGGTGGCCAGCGGCACGGATCTGGCGGACTTGCCGTGGACCGGTGCGCTGGTCAGCGGGCTGACCGTGTCGACGGCACTGTTCTTCATCTATCGCCAGCGGCGCGCGGCGACTGTACTTGATGTGGCGGGTTGAGCGTCACCGGTGGCGGGTCATTTAGCTACGACGGGTATTCCTTCTGTAGGAGCGAGCCTGCTCGCGATGGACTTGAGAGCACCACTGGGTGTCAGGTACCCAGTGTTATCGTTAACGACCATCGCGAGCGTGCTCGCTCCTACACGCTGGCGTCATCCTTGAACTGGTCCTTGACGTACTTGATCTCGGTCCGGCCGTGAGGTGCCGGCAAGCCGTCTTCACCGAGGTTCACGAACACCATTTTTTCAACGGTGAGGATGCTCTTGCGGGTGATTTTGTTGCGCACTTCACACGTCAGGGTGATCGAGGTGCGGCCGAATTCGGTAGCCGTGATGCCCAGTTCGATGATGTCGCCCTGGCGCGAGGCGCTGACGAAGTTGATTTCGGAAATGTACTTGGTCACTACGCGCTGGTTGCCCAACTGGACGATAGCGTAGATCGCCGCCTCTTCGTCGATCCAGCGCAGCAGGCTGCCGCCGAACAAAGTGCCGTTAGGGTTGAGGTCTTCGGGTTTTACCCATTTGCGGGTGTGGAAATTCATATTCACTCCTGAGCGTCTTGCCGAATGATGGGCGGTATCTTGGCAGACCCCGAGCTAGAGCTCTATTCACCATCGACTATGGTCGCGATTACCGTTCGGACATTGACTGACAGAAACGCTTTGGAAGATCAGCATAGCCCGCTATAATCGCCCCCGTTTCAAAACGGTAACCTCTACTGGATACCGTTTTCCCGCCACCTGTCCGAGGGGCGCTGCAGCAGGCTAGACCTGTCAGGCTCGGATGGGGCGTTGCCAGGCCTTGATCGGCCCGACACTAAACGCACAACGGCGCCCATTCGCATACATTACGAATGGAGGCTCTTCATGAGCGCTGTTATCACGCCTGCAGATTTTACCGACTACAAAGTTGCCGACATGTCCCTGGCTGCCTGGGGCCGTCGCGAAACCATCATCGCCGAATCCGAAATGCCAGCCCTGATGGGTCTGCGTCGCAAGTACTCCGAAGAGCAACCGCTCAAGGGCGCGAAGATCCTCGGCTGCATCCACATGACCATTCAGACTGCCGTGCTGATCGAAACCCTGGTTGCCCTGGGTGCCGAAGTGCGCTGGTCGTCCTGCAACATTTTCTCGACTCAGGATCAGGCCGCCGCTTCCATCGCCGCTGCCGGTATCCCGGTTTTCGCCTGGAAAGGTGAAACCGAACAAGAGTACGAGTGGTGCCTGGAGCAGACCATCCTCAAGGATGGCCAGCCATGGGACGCCAACATGATCCTCGACGACGGCGGCGACCTGACCGAGCTGCTGCACAAGAAGTACCCACAGGTACTGGATCGCGTCCACGGCGTGACCGAAGAAACCACCACCGGCGTTCACCGCCTGCTGGACATGCTGGCCAAGGGCGAGCTGAAAATCCCGGCCATCAACGTCAACGACTCGGTGACCAAGAGCAAGAACGACAACAAGTACGGCTGCCGTCACAGCCTGAACGATGCGATCAAGCGCGGCACCGACCACCTGTTGTCCGGCAAGCAGGCGCTGGTGATCGGCTACGGTGACGTGGGCAAGGGCTCCGCTCAGTCCCTGCGTCAGGAAGGCATGATCGTTAAAGTCTCCGAAGTCGACCCGATCTGCGCCATGCAAGCCTGCATGGACGGTTTCGAAGTGGTTTCGCCGTTCATCGACGGGATCAACAACGGCACCGAAGCCAGCATCGACAAGGCACTGCTGGGCAAGATCGACCTGATCGTGACCACCACCGGCAACGTCAATGTTTGCGATTCGAACATGCTCAAAGCCCTGAAGAAGCGCGCCGTTGTCTGCAACATCGGCCACTTCGACAACGAAATCGACACCGCTTTCATGCGCAAGAACTGGGCATGGGAAGAAGTGAAGCCACAGGTTCACAAGATCCACCGTACCGGTGCGGGTGATTTCGACCCACAGAACGATGACTACCTGATCCTGCTGGCCGAAGGCCGCCTGGTTAACCTGGGCAACGCCACTGGCCACCCGAGCCGCATCATGGACGGTTCGTTCGCCAACCAGGTTCTGGCGCAGATCTTCCTGTTCGGCCAGAAGTACGCCGACCTGTCGCCAGCCCAGAAAGCCGAGCGCCTGACCGTTGAAGTACTGCCGAAGAAACTCGACGAAGAAGTGGCCCTGGAAATGGTCCGTGGCTTCGGCGGCGTGGTGACTCAACTGACCAAGACCCAGGCCGACTACATCGGCGTGACCGTCGAAGGTCCGTTCAAGCCGCACGCCTACCGCTACTGATCGGACGGCTCTTCCTGTGTAGGAGCGAGCTTGCTCGCGATGGACGTTAACGATGACGCGTGCAGTCTGGATAAATGCGTTGTCCTGGCGTTTTTCGCGAGCAGAGCTCGCTCCTACAAGGGCCAGCGTCCGCTTTACGTGTTTCCAAGGATATGACCATGTCCCAAGAACGTCGCTACAGCTTCGAGTTCTTCCCTACGAAGACCGATGCTGGGCAAGAAAAGCTGCTCGCCACTGCTCGCCAGCTGGCTGCGTACAACCCCGATTTCTTTTCCTGCACCTACGGCGCCGGCGGTTCGACCCGTGATCGCACGCTGAACACCGTGTTGCAGCTCGAAAGCGAAGTCAAAATCCCTGCCGCTCCGCATCTGTCCTGCGTGGGCGACAGCAAGGACGACCTGCGCGGTCTGCTGGCCCAGTACAAGGCCGCCGGCATCAAGCGCATCGTTGCCCTGCGCGGTGACCTGCCTTCCGGTATGGGCATGGCCAGTGGCGAAATGCGCCACGCCAATGACCTGGTTGAATTCATTCGTGAAGAAACCGGTAATCATTTCCACATCGAAGTCGCTGCTTACCCGGAAATGCATCCGCAAGCGCGCAACTTCGAAGAGGATGTCGCCAACTTCGTGCGCAAAGCCAACGCTGGCGCCGACAGTGCGATCACCCAGTACTTCTTCAACGCCGACTGCTACTTCTACTTCGTGGAACGCGTGCAGGCGTTGGGTGTGAATATCCCGATCGTGCCGGGCATCATGCCGATCACCAACTACAGCAAGCTGGCGCGCTTCTCCGATGCCTGCGGTGCGGAAATCCCGCGCTGGATCCGCAAGCAACTGGAAGCCTACGGCGACGACACCCAGAGCATTCAGCGCTTTGGCGAACAGGTCATCACCGAGATGTGCGAACAACTGCTGCAAGGCGGCGCTCCGGGGCTGCACTTCTACACGCTGAACCAGGCTGAAGCGAGCCTGGCAGTGTGGAAAAACCTGAAGTTGCCGCGTTGAAGCAACGGCCAGTTCAAAACTGAAAGCTACAAGCAAGATCAATGGATCGCATTCTTCGGCAGCTCCTTCAGGAGCTTTCGCAGGCTGCGATCTTTTGCTTTCAATGCACTATTAATGTGCGGCAATCCACGGAGTTAGAGCATCTGCAGTCAGTTTCTGGCTCTTTCCGGTTTCTCGTCGTAATCTCAAGCACATGCCTTTGATCACGCAATTAACCGCCGTGTTTGTCTTCACTTGCCTGAGCTTCGCCGCCTGGGGCGAGAAGCTGCGCATTGTCACGGAGCCGTGGGCGCCTTATGTGTATGAGGACAACGGCAAATCACTGGGCTTGGACTACGAAACCACCGCCATTGTCTTCAAGCGCCTGGGCATTGAAGTGGAATGGCAGTTCCTGCCATGGAAACGCTGCCTGTCGATGCTTGAATCAGGGCAGGCCGACGGCGCGCTGGACATCTTTCACAGCGATGCGCGTGATGCCACCCTGCTCTACCCCAGCGAACCACTGTCTGAAGTCCAGTTCGTGATGTTCTACGCCAATGACCGGCCCCATCCGTTTCGCACCCTTGATGACTTGCGCGGCCTGACCATCGGCACTTCGCCGGGTTACCTGTACAGCAAGGACTTCAGCGATTCGACGCTGTTCACCCGCGAGCCGGCCCCCACCCATGAAGCCAACTTCGGCAAACTGGTGCGCGGACGGATTGACCTGCTGATTACCGACCGCCGGGTCGGCCAGCATTTGCTCGATGAACTGGGCATCCGCGACAAGATCACCGAAAATCCCACGATCATCAGCCAGCAAAGCCAGTTCCTGGCGGTGCGGCGCAATGCGGGCATGGACCTGCTCGTGCAGCGTTTCGGTGCCGAACTCAAACGCTTCAAGCGCGAACCCGCCTACGCCGAACTGAGTGCCCGCTATGGTGCGGAACCGGCGGCCAGCGTGAAGACTGAAAAGGCCACGGCTGCCACGGAAAAAACCGTTGAGCAGCAGGAAAGCAGCGCGCAGTGATTGCTCTGTTATACTCCGGCCTTCCCGCCAGGCTCACGCCCGGACGCTCGGAATCGTTCAAGGCATCTCAACCCCGCTACTGCGCAGCTTCACAGCCCGCGCGAGCGCTTGCAGGCGAGCCTTCGAGACCCAGCAGGACCGGACGGGATAGCGTCTTCTTAAACGCCATTCGCGCCAGGCAAGACTCCCATTGGGCCAAGCCCTAACTAAAACAGGATTTCTCATGTCCTTTGCTTCCCTCGGTCTCTCCGAGGCTTTAGTCCGCGCCATCGAGGCGGCGGGCTATACCGAGCCTACTCCGGTGCAACAGCGGGCCATTCCCGCCGTGTTGCAAGGTCGCGACCTGATGGTCGCGGCACAGACAGGTACCGGTAAAACCGGCGGTTTCGCCCTTCCGATCCTGGAGCGGTTGTTCCCCAACGGTCACCCGGACAAATCCCAGCGTCACGGCCCGCGCCAGCCGCGCGTACTGGTCCTGACCCCGACTCGCGAACTCGCCGCGCAAGTGCATGAAAGCTTCAAGGTCTATGCCCGTGACCTTAAGTTCGTCAGCGCCTGCATTTTCGGTGGCGTCGGCATGAACCCGCAGGTTCAGGCCATGTCCCGCGGCGTTGACGTGCTGGTGGCCTGCCCTGGCCGCCTGCTCGACCTGGCCGGCCAAGGCAGCGTCGACCTGTCCCACGTGGAAATCCTCGTGCTGGACGAAGCCGACCGCATGCTCGACATGGGCTTCGTCCATGACGTGAAGAAAGTGCTGGCGCGTCTGCCGGCCAAACGCCAGAACCTGTTGTTCTCGGCGACCTTCTCCAAGGACATCACCGACCTCGCCGGCAAGCTGCTGCACAACCCGGAACGCATCGAAGTCACCCCGCCGAACACCACGGTCGAGCGCATCGAACAACGCGTATTCCGTCTGCCGGCCAGCCACAAGCGTGCCTTGCTGGCCCACCTGATCACCGCCGGCGCCTGGGAACAAGTGCTGGTGTTCACCCGCACCAAGCACGGCGCCAACCGCCTGGCCGAGTACCTGGACAAACACGGCCTGAGCGCCGTCGCGATCCATGGCAACAAGAGCCAGAACGCCCGCACCAAAGCCCTGGCCGACTTCAAGGCCGGCACCGTGCGCATCCTGGTGGCCACCGACATCGCCGCCCGCGGCCTGGACATCGACCAGCTGCCACACGTGGTCAACTTCGAACTGCCGAATGTCGATGAAGACTATGTGCACCGTATCGGTCGTACCGGCCGTGCCGGTCGTTCGGGCGAAGCGATTTCGCTGGTAGCCCCGGACGAAGAAAAACTGCTGAAAAGCATCGAACGCATGACCAAACAGAAAATCGCCGATGGCGACCTGATGGGCTTCGATGCCAGCGCCGTGGAAGCCGAAAAACCTGAAGTGCGCGAGCGTCCGGACATGCGTAACCCACGCAATCCACGCGGCCCGCGCGGTGACGGTCCGAATGGCAGCGGTGGCGGTCGCAAGGACAAAGGCAAGGACAAGGGCAAGGAAAAACCGGCCGGCGAACGCGGTGAGCGACCTGCCCGTCAGCAAAAGCCTCGCGAAGGTACCCCGGCCCGCGAACAGCGTCCGAGCCAACCGCCACGCGCTGCTGCTGACCGTGCCCCGGACGAGTTCCTGGACGACGATATCGATAACTTCGGTAACCGCGTCGACTACGTGCCGCAGCAGAAACCCGCGCAAGGCCGTGGCCGTCGTCCGGGTGCTCCGGCACAAGGCACCGCAGCAGGTTCGGGTGCTCCACGTTCCGGCAAACCGCAAGGTCGCCAGAGCGGTCCGCGCAACAGCGATGGCGCCAGCACCGGCACCCCACCGGCCAAGCGCAACGGCCCACGCAGTGGCGCACCGCGCGACGGCCAGGCCCGCCGCGAAGACTCGCGCAATCGCCGCCCGGCCCGTGACGACCAGTCACGCTCCGAGCCGGCCGTGCAGAACCCGCGCGGCCCGGCACCGAAGATCATGCACAAGGAGTCGAAGGCCGACCGCTTCCCGACACCTGAGCAGCTGGATCAACTGCCAAGCCGTCCTCGTGGTGAGAAACCAGCGCTGCTGACCCGCAATCGCTGAGTTATCGCCGCAATAAAAATGCCCCTGATCGCGAGATCAGGGGCATTTTTTTATGCATCAACACAGAACCTGTAGGAGCCGGCTTGCCGGCGATGGGATCACCCTGATTCCTGTGGGGTCGCCAATTACGCCTTCGCTGGCAAGCCAGCTCCTACAGGCTCAGCATTACTTCGCTTTCACACCTTCAAACGTCACGTACAGCTCGACCGCATCGGACGCTGGACCCAGGTTTTTTTGATTGCCGAAATCGGAGCGCTTCAGGTTGGCAGTACCTTCGAAACCGGCACGGTAGCCGCCCCATGGATCCTTGCCTTCGCCCAGGAAAGTGGCCTTGACCACAATCGGCTTGGTCACGCCTACCATGGTCAGATCACCGGCTACGTCAGCAGTGTCTTTGCCTGCGGCATTTTTACCCGTTGGTGTGACGCTGGTGGAAACGAAGGTGGCTTTGGCAAACTTGCCTGAGTTCAGGAGATCATCATCGCCGGATATATGCTTGTCGCGCTCAGCATTGTTGCTGAAAACGCTGGCGGTGTTCACGTTGAACTCGACCTTGCTGTCTTCAGGCTTGGCGGCGTCGAAGCTGAACTTACCGTCGATGTCCTTGAAGGTACCGGTGATGAAGCTGTAGCCCAGGTGGCTGATCTTGAAGTTGACGAAAGCGTGCTGACCTTTTTTGTCGACGATGTAGTCAGCCGCCATCACGTTGGCGGACAGCAGAGCGGAACCGATTGCCAGAGCGGCGAGAGTCTTTTTCAACATGCTTTGTTTTCCTTGGGAGTCGAGGTTGAATTTCAGGCTTCGCGACCCAGCATTCGCTTGAGGGTCGCATCACGGTCGATAAAGTGGTGTTTCAATGCTGCCAACGCATGGAGGCCGGAAAAAATTACCAGCACCCACGCCAGATAGAGGTGAATCGCACCGGCGTTATCTGCCTGGTCCGGCAGTCCGGAAACCAGGGCAGGCACTTCAAACCAGTCAAACACCGGAATCCCGACATCCTCTGCCGTGGAAATCAGGTAACCGGCAATCATCACGGCGAACAGGCAGATATACAGAAAGGCATGGCCGAACATGGCGCCCAGACGCGTCATGCGGCTGTAGCTGGTCAAGGCCGGTGGCGGTGGGCTGATGAAACGCCACAACACGCGCAGCACCATGATGCCCAGCAGGATCAAGCCAATGCTCTTGTGCAGTTCCGGCCCGTCCTTGCGCCATGGGTCGTAATAGTCCAGGCCAACCATCCACAGCCCGAGGGCGAACAAACCGAACACGGCCAGTGCCACGCCCCAGTGCATGAAGATGCTGACCCAGCCGTAGCGGGAGGTAGAGTTACGTAGCTGCATTGCCTAGATCCCTGTAAGTGCTGGCCCAAGACTATCGAGTTATCTATCGAATTAAATCGGAAAATTTTGCCTTGAAATATCGAGAAATACGATCAAGAGTCTGAAACAGGCGAATTAAGGAAAGATTAAAGGGCAATGTGTATACAAAAATGTAGCCCAATTCAATAACACTTCCTGCAAGAGGTTTATTCGATTGTGAATCCGGATTTCTCCGGGCATAAAAAAACGCGACATTTCTGCCGCGTTTTTTTGACTCCAGGGCTTACTGCGCCTTGGTATCCGTTGCCGGAGTTGCAGCAGGTTTGGCAGCCGGCTTCTTCGCCGGCTCAGCCTTCTTGACCGGTGCCTTGGCCGGGGCTTTTTTCGCCTCGGTCTTGGCTGCCGTTTTGGCCGGAGCCTTTTTGGCTGGCTCGGTTTTTACCGGGGTCGCAGGCTTCGGTGCTTCCACCGGGGCCGGCGCGGCGGCCGGGGCTGGCGCCGGAGCAGGCACTGGTGGTGCAACTGGCTCAGGTGCCTTGGCCGGCTCTGGCTTCTTCTCGTCATCCGAGCCGCCGAACAGGTTGCTGAAGAAATTGCCTTTCTTCGCCGCCACCGCCCCAGCGCCCGCCGCAGCGGCGGCCGGGACCACTTTCGCCGGTTCGAACGACTTGCCCGCCGCCAGGTCTTCAACCTGGCTGGCTGCACGCTGGCCAGTGCGCAACGCACCTTCCAGAGTGCCAGGGTACAGGGTGTCGGTGTGCTCGCCGGCAAAGGCTACACGCTGGACCGGACGTTCCCACAGGCGCCAGAACTTGCTGATCTGGCCAGGACCGAAGGCCAAGTAGGCACCGCCAGTCGACGGGTCGGTGCTGTAACGACGGATTTCATAACCGGTGAACGAACCGCGAGCCTGTGGATAGAACGCATGCAGGCGGATCAACACCTGATCGACCATCTGCTTGTCGCCGAAAGCCTGCATCACCCGCGCGTTGTCGCCAGACAGGTTGATCACCACATTGGCACCGCCCTTCAGGGCAGGTTCGACCCACAACATGCCCAGGCCGGCGTTGCTGTAGATTTCGCCAGACATGCGCGCCTTGGACTCCCACACCGGCGTCTTGAACTTCAGCATGATCTGGTCGCGCCAGCCGTAGTTGGTGCCCTTGATCGCCGCCAGGTGCTGGGCGTCCAGCGCCGGGGTCATCTGGATCTTGTTCAGGGCGCGCAGCGGCACGGCCAGCACGGCGTAGTCAGCCTTGTAACTGACGTTGTCGACCTTGACGGTCACACCATCCTTGTCCTGAATGATCGCCGAGACCGGGGAGCTGGTCTTGATGGTTTTCAGCTGCTTGACCAGGGCCTGGGCCAGCACCGGACTGCCGCCGACCAGGCGCGATGCACGCAGGTCACGATCGGAGACGCCACGGTAAACGCGGCTCTGCTGTGCGAAGTACAGCAGCGACAGGCGCGAAGGCTCGTCGTAGCGGGTACGGATCTGCTGGTTGATCAACTGGCGAGCGGTGGCCGGCAGGTTCTGCTTGTCGAGCCAGCTCGACACGTTGATCTGATCCAGCGCGTGCAGCGTGTTGTTGGCAGCCGGGTTCTGCGGGTCGTCGATCGAGCGGGCCAGATCGTCCACGGTCTTGTCGAAGCGCTTGAGCACCTCGGCGGTGGCCGGTTGTTTGGTCGCCAGATCGGCGGCGGAGAAATACTCGCCATCGATCAGGTAGCCTGGGGTCCGCACGAACTCAGGGGCCGGCGTGGTGCTCAGCTTGAAGTTCGATACGTACTTGTTCAGCACCGGTTGGGTCTTGTCATTGCCGATCCACTCGCCGGTGGCCATGCCGGAACGACCGCCCAGGCTCGACTTGGCTTCCAGCAGAGTGACCTGCCAGCCCTTGTTCTGCAGCTCGTATGCGGCAGTCAGGCCCGACAGGCCGCCGCCGATCACGATCGCGGTTTTATCCTTGGCCAGCGCAGACACGCTGAACAGCCCCAACATCACCAGCGCACAGGCGCGCAGCCAACCGACAGACATTCAGCGAACTCCGGAATTACACGAGGAAAACAGCAGTTTTTGCGAGCCAGACGGCTCAAGAACCGCGAAGGATACGTCAGCCTTCAAACACCCGCCAGCAACGTCTTTCGGCCTGGATAAAGTAGCTCATTCGACACAATGGGTTGTCCCCGTGGCACGCATTGCATAGGCTTGCGCGATTGTTTGTCCGCGCAGGTAACGGACCGCCTCCAGGAGAGTGAAAATGGGCCTGAATAATCAGTGGATGCAACGCGATCTCGCCGTGCTGTGGCATCCCTGCACCCAGATGAAAGATCACGAACAACTGCCGCTGATCCCGATCAAGCGCGGGGAAGGCGTGTGGCTGGAAGACTTCGAAGGCAAACGCTACCTCGATGCGGTCAGCTCCTGGTGGGTCAATGTGTTCGGGCACGCCAACCCGCGAATCAACCAGCGCATCAAGGACCAGGTCGATCAGCTCGAACATGTGATCCTTGCCGGTTTCAGTCATCAACCGGTGATCGAACTGTCCGAGCGCCTGGTGAAGATGACACCGGACGGCCTGACCCGGTGCTTCTACGCCGATAACGGTTCGTCCTGCATCGAAGTCGCGCTGAAAATGAGCTTTCACTACTGGCTCAATCGCGGTCAGCCGAACAAGAAACGCTTCGTCACCCTGACCAACAGCTACCACGGCGAAACCATGGCGGCGATGTCGGTGGGTGACGTGCCGCTGTTCACCGAGACCTACAAAGCGCTGTTGATGGACACCATCAAGGTGCCGAGCCCGGACTGCTACCTGCGCCCCGAGGGCATGAGCTGGGAGGCGCATTCGCGTAATATGTTCGCGGCCATGGAGCAGACCCTGGCCGAAAACCACGACACGGTCGCGGCGGTGATCGTCGAGCCGCTGATCCAGGGTGCCGGTGGCATGCGCATGTACCACCCGGTGTACCTCAAGCTGCTGCGCGAAGCCTGCGACCGCTACGGCGTGCACCTGATCCACGACGAAATCGCCGTCGGCTTCGGCCGCACCGGGACGATGTTCGCCTGTGAACAGGCCGGTATCCGCCCTGATTTTCTGTGCCTGTCCAAAGCCCTGACCGGCGGCTATCTGCCGCTGGCGGCGTGCATGACCACCGACGAGGTCTACAGCGCCTTCTACGACGACTACCCGACCCTGCGCGCCTTCCTGCACTCCCACAGCTACACCGGCAACCCGCTGGCGTGCGCGGCGGCCCTGGCGACCCTGGACATCTTCGAAGAAGACAACGTCATCGAGAACAACAAGGCCCTGGCGCAACGCATGGCTGCGTCGACGGCGCATCTGGTCGACCACCCGAACGTGTCCGAAGTGCGCCAGACTGGCATGGTGCTGGCCATCGAGATGGTCAAGGACAAGGCCAGCAAAGAAGCTTATCCGTGGCAGGAACGTCGCGGCCTGAAGGTGTTCCAGCACGCCCTGGAGCGTGGTGCGTTACTGCGCCCATTGGGTAGCGTGGTGTACTTCCTGCCGCCGTATGTGATCACCCCGGAGCAGATCGACTTCCTGGCTGAAGTGGCCAGCGAAGGGATCGACATTGCGACCCGTGACAGCGTCAGCGTGGCGGTGCCGAAGGACTTCCATCCGGGGTTCCGTGATCCGGGTTGATTGATTTCAACCGCAATCCTGTGGGACCTGGTAGACCAGCTTTCGCTGGCAAGCCAGCTCCTACAAGGATTGGTGTGTGCCACAAGTTTTGTGTGCGGCACCTAACCTGTAGGAGCTGGCTTGCCAGCGATAAGGTCGGCACGACCTTCAGATGACTTGCACCTTTTTCAGAGACCCATCATGAGACTCTCCCGCTTCTTTATCGACGCCCCTTTGAGCACCGGCGAGCACGAATTGCCCGAAGCCCAGGCCCACTACATCGGCCGCGTCTTGCGCATGGCCGAAGGCGATGCGCTGCAACTGTTCGATGGTTCCGGACATGAGTTTCGCGCCACCCTGGTCGAAGTCGGCAAAAAGCGCGTCGTGGTGCAGATCGATGAAAGCTTCGCCGGGCAGATCGAATCGCCGCTGCGAATCCATCTCGGCCAAGGCTTGTCCCGAGGCGAGCGCATGGACTGGGCGATTCAGAAAGCCACGGAACTGGGCGCCACTGAAATCACCCCTATCTTCACCGAACGCTGCGAAGTGCGGCTCAAGGACGAGCGCGCCGACAAGCGCCTGCTGCACTGGCGCCAGGTAGCAATCAGCGCTTGCGAGCAATGCGGGCGTTCACGGGTGCCGGTGATTCATCCGCCAATGCTGTTGGCCGACTGGCTCAAGCAGGCACAAGCCGAGTTGAAACTGGTGCTGCACCCGGTGGCCGAACCGTTGGTGAGCCACGCCAAACCTTCAAATCTGGCATTCCTGATCGGTCCGGAGGGTGGTTTGTCCGATGCCGAAGTCGATCAGGCCAAGGCCAGCGGCTTCCACGCCGCCCGCCTCGGTCCACGGGTGCTGCGCACCGAAACCGCGCCGGTTGTTGCACTGGCGGTGGCCCAGCAGCTTTGGGGTGACTTCTAGTCCGCCTTCGCTGGCAAGCCAGCTCCTACAGAGATAGGGTGGCCGACGCCAATCCCGTAGGAGCCGGTTTGCCGGCAACGGCCGCGAAGCGGTCTAGAGGACATAAAAGAAAATCGCCACAAAATGCAGCAGGCTCCCGGCGATGACAAACAGATGCCAGATCCCGTGGGCATGCCGCAGCCGGTCGTCCAGGGCAAAAAAGATAATCCCCACCGTGTACAACACCCCGCCTGATGCCAGCCACGCAAATCCGGCGCCGCCCAGCGCGGCAAGCAGCGGCTTGACTGCCACCAACACAATCCAGCCCATCACCGCGTAAATCACGATCGACAGAATCCGCGCTTCCGAACGCGGCTTGATCTCCTGCAGGATGCCGATCAGCGCCAGCCCCCAGACAATCCCGAACAACGTCCAACCCCACGCCCCGCGCAGGGTCACCAGGCAGAACGGCGTGTAGCTTCCGGCGATCAACAGATAGATCGAAAAGTGATCGACCTTCTTCATGATCGCTTTCTTGCGCCCACGCACGCTGTGGTACACGGTCGATGCGCTGTAAAGCACCAGCAGGGTAAAGGCGTAGATCGCCATGCTGACAATCTTCCACGGGCTGCCGTCGAGGCTGGCAAGCACAATCAGCCACACCCCTCCGACAAACGCCGCCACTGCCCCGACCAGATGCGTCCAGGCATTCAATCGTTCCCCGTGATACATGCGTTGCTCACCTCGAATTTCATCACCACAACGCGCAAGGCTCAGGCTTGGAGCGTAAAAGCGCAATGTTTCTGTACGACGGGCCCGGCGTAATTGGGCACAATCGAGTCATTCCAGAAAGAGTCCGGCCCATGCTGATCGATGAAGAGTTGACCCTGAAAAAACTCGAGGTGTTCCTGGCCTTCATGCGCACCGGCAACCTGGCACGCGCCGCCGCCGAATTGCAGACCAGCAATGTCAGCGTGCATCGGGCGATCCATTCCCTGGAAAGCGCCCTGCGCTGCCCGTTGTTCAAGCACGAAGGCCGTAGCCTGACGCCGCTGGAAAGCGCCTATGTGCTGGAAGAGCGGGCACAGAAGCTGATTCAGGATGTCGTCGAAACGGTGCGCCTGACCCGCGAAGCCGCCGGGTTCTCGGCCGAACGGTTCAAACTGGGTTCGCTGTATTCACTGACGGTGAAGACCGTGCCGCAGCTGATCATGGGTTTGAAGATCCGCCGCAGCGAGCTCAACATCGACCTGATTCTGGGCTCCAACATCGACCTGCTCTACAAGCTCAAGAACATGGAAGTCGATGCGGCCTTGGTGTCGCTGGACGAGAGCGTCAACGATCCGGATTGCGAGCACATCCCGCTGTTCTCCGACGACATATTCCTCGCCACGCCCGCCGACTCCAGGTTTGCCCAGCGCACCGAAGTCGACCTGGCCGAGGTCCGCGACGAAACCTTCATCACCCTGACCCAGGGCTTCGCCACCCACCAGGACGGCAAGCGGGTATTCGAGCAGGCAGGGTTCGAGCCGAAGGTGGCGATGCAGGTCAACGACATCTTCACCCTGCTGAGCATGGTCAGTTCGGGCGTGGGTTATGCGTTGCTGCCGGGGCGGATTGCGGCGGTGTACGAGAACCGGGTGAAGCTGATCCCGTTGCAGGAGAAGTACCGCTTGCAGCAGCACATTGGCGTGGTGTTCCTGAAGGCCAAGGAGAGAGATCCGAACCTGCTGGCATTGCTGGCGGAATGTCGGATGTATGCCAATCGGCAGGTTTGAAATCGAGCCGCGCCCATCGCGGGCAAGCCGGCTCCTACGTGGACTGCGTAAATCCTGTAGGAGCCGGCTTGCCGGCGATGGCGTCAGATCAGGCAATACAACTCGCGGTTTAGCCGACAATCCCGCGAACAATAAAGAACAACAACGAAGGCCCCAGCAAGCAGCCCAACCCGGTATGGAACGTCGCAGTCAACGCGCCATAAGGCACCAACCGCCGATCCGTCGCCGCCAGACCGGCGGTCACACCACTGACCGTCCCGGCCAGCCCACCGAACACCATCGCCGAGCGCGGGTTATCCAGGCCCATCCAGCGCGCCGCCATCGGCGTACCGACCATCACCAGAATCGCCTTGATCAGGCCGGTGGCAATCGATAGCGCCACGATATCGGAACTGGCGCCAATGGCCGCTCCGGTGACTGGCCCGACAATGTAGGTCACCGCACCGGCGCCGATTGTGGTCATGCTCACCGCATCGCGGTAACCGAAGGCCCAAGCCATGCACGCGCCGACAATAAACGGCAGCACCGTGCCCAACAGCAGCGCGATCACGCCAATCAAGCCGGCCTTTTTCGCTTCGGTGGCCTGCACCTCGAATGCCGTGGCGACGATGGCGAAGTCCCGCAGCATGGCGCCGCCCATCAACCCGATGCCGGAAAACAGCGTCAGGTCCGCCAGGCCTTTTTGCCCACCGGTCATTGTGCCGCCAACCCAGGCGAGCACCAGGCCGATGACGATGGCAATCGCCGAGCCGTGGATACGCCCGAAGGTCAGGCGTTTGGAGATCACCACTGACACCCACATGATCACGCCGACGAAGGCGAATGCAGTGACCAGACCGTTGTGTTCAAGGCCGTTCTTGATGAGATCCCACATATCAGCGACCTCCTGCCGGTGCGCCAACCGCCGTTACATCCGCCGGTTCATCGGGCAAGGGTTCGCCTTTGTGGGTCCGGCTGATCAGGGCAATGGTGCAACCGCAGACCACCACCGAACCGATCGCCGCCAACACTGCCACCGGACCACCGTGCAGCGCCGTGACCACGTTCTGTTGCGCCGCCATCGCCACCACCACCGGGATGTACATGGCGCCCCAGAAGCCGACGCCCAGCTCGCAATCCCTGGTCATGCCGCCACGTTTTTGCATCCACAACCGTGCGCAAATCAGCAGGATCATCGCGATCCCGACGCCGCCGACGTTTGACTTCACACCCAGCAACACACCGAGCATGTCCCCCATGATCACCCCTGCCAGCGTACAGATCGCCAACAGCGCCACACCGTAAATAATCATTGTTGTAGTCCTCAAAGTGCATTTCGAATGTTGTTTTTGTTGTTCGAAGCCTTAAGCCGGGTGATTTAAGAGTGGCGGCTTCCCTCCTCACGCATCAGCGCCTGCAAGGTATCGAGCCGCGCACCGTCGAAGGCAATCACGGTGCCCTGCTCGAACACCCGGCGCGCCAGCCCGGTCAACACCGCACCGGGCGGCAGTTCGATCTGTAGACGTACCCCGCGTTCGTAAGCGCTTTGTACCGTGCCGCGCCAATCGACGATGCGGCACATGTTGAAGGCCAGGTCGTCACGCAAGGCTTCCGGCTTGATCAGTGGACGCGCACGACTGCCGCTCAGGTAACCCGTCTTCGGAGTTTGCAGCGGCACATTGGCGAAGGCGTCGGCCAGTCGTTGCGCGGGTGCCTCGAGCAATGGGCAATGGGACGGTACGCTCACGGCCAGACGCTTGGCCAAGCCTGCACCGCAACCTCTCGCCAACTCGGCCACCGCCTTCATCGCCGCGTCGCTACCGGCAATCACCACCTGGTTATCGGCGTTGATATTGGCCAGATAAACCGGCATTCCTGCGCTATTCACCCGGGCCAGTATTCCGTCCACCGTGGCCAGGTCCAGACCAATGATGGCGGTCATGCCGTAACCTTGTGGATAAGCCTGCTGCATCAACTCACCGCGCAGGCTGACCAGATGCAGCGCATCGCTGAAACTCAAGGCACCGGCCACCACCGCGGCCGGGTAGGCGCCGATCGACAAGCCGGCCACGTAGTCCGGGCTCATGCCCAACTGGCGTGAAGCGGCGACACCGGCGATCAGCAGGCAAAGCTGAACCGCCCTCGTCGAAAGCAATGCCTCGGCAGAATCCAGCTGCATCACATCCTCACCGAGCAGGTCACTGGCCTCGATCAGCGTTTCCCGAGGCAAACGCGCCAGCATGCCGGGTTGTTGCGCGCCCTGGCCAGGGAACACCAGCAAGCTGCTCACGCCGCTTGCTCCTGTGGATTCCACGGATCGCTGACCAGGCTGGCTTGAGTGGCACTTTTCAACAGGACCCGCGACGAAGCACCGGCCCACTCGCGCAGGGCGACGGCGCCCGACGGTGTCTGCAATTGCAGGTCAACGCGGCACACGGCCGTGTCAAGAATGGCCACCAACGCCTGCGCATCGGCACGACTCAACGGACGTGGCGTACGCAGGATCAGATCGAGATCGCTGCCCTCGTGTAATGCAGCAAACCCGCTGGCCAACTCGAACCCGGCACTGCCACTGACGCCCCAGACCCAACCACTGTCATCGAGGTGCGGGCGCAACTGCGCCAAAGCTTGCAGCGCCGGGAAATCACGCGGGCCTTGAATATGGCACAGCGCTTCCGGCCGTACTTGCCGCGTGATGGCGGCGACTTCCATCACCGCGGCAAATCGCTGTTCGCGCAACGACCCGCGCACGCCCACCGCTACCTGCCCCACCGCGCTCAAGGCGCGACGGACCACCACCGGCTGGCCAGCACTGATCGACTCGATCACCCACGCAGGCGCATCCGCAGGCAACTGCTGCGGGGTCATACCCCACAGCAGGTCGTGAGCCAGAAGCCCTTTCACCACTGCGCTCTCAGCAATTGGCGAACCTTGCTCGACGCCGCACGGTTGGCCGCACCAAGACGACCGCTGAGATCTGCGCCCTTCTCGGCGATATCACCCATCGCCTGACCCAGGCACTCGGTCACCCGCGCCAGATCCGCCGAAGTCGGCTGCTCGATCTGTTCCACCGACAAGGTTTCCCACAGCAGCCCGAGGCTGGCATAGCTGTCGATGTCATAGGCCATCGGCGGCACGCTGGCGGCGAAGGCTTCGAGTTCTTCAACGCTGCGCAAGGTCACCCGCGCTGCCGATGCCTTGCCCATCGCATGTACCATCACGCCCGGATCGCGCAGGGCGATCAAGCGATTGGCCTGATAGCCGTGGGCCAGAAACGCCCCCGACATTGCCTTGCCCACCAGCAAACCGATAACCGCATGGCCGGCGAGACGGGCACGGGCATAACTGTCCGCCGCACCGGCCAGCGCCTGATGAATGCCAAGGGCTTCCTCGCGTCGACCGTAAGCCTGGCTCGGCACATCGACGATGGCGATCAGGGCGCGTTTCTGTGCCTTGTTCTGATCGGCGGCAATGACTTCATCCACGGCCTTGGCCAGGCCCCAGCCTTCGAGCAAACCCACTTCGCCGTTGCGTGCGCGGACGAAGCGGTTTTCGGGGTCAGCCACCACGGCGATGAAACGCACAGGCTGATCGTCCAGTACACCGTCCGCGACCTTCAGCGAAACAGGCAAGCCCTCGACCGGTTTCGCCCCGGCACTCAAGGCGTTGAACCAGTTCAAACCACGCAGGGAATAAGAACTCATGGGCGTTCTCCTTGGTACAGATCGCGAACCACCGACGGCTCGATTTGCGGTTCGGCGTCCAGACGCGCCAGGCGCTGCAGGAACAACCCGGCCTGACGGCTGCGGGGTTGCGCCGGCAAACCTTGCTTGAGCCATTCACCGACCTGCTGGCGGATCTGCGCCACGTCGTCAGCGACATAGCCGTCCGCCAGCCCACTGGCGAAGCGCTGCTCACCACCGGTCAGGCTCCAGATGAAAGGCCGGTCGCGGGAGTCGTATTCCTCGAGTCCGGCTTCCTGCTCGATTACCTGCGGGCCGTTCAGGCCGAGCCGCGCTTCCTGGGTCACCAACAGGTAGCTGCACAACCCGGCGGCAATCGACATGCCGCCAAAGCAACCGACGCTGCCCGCCACGACACCGACCACGGGTTGGTACTGCTGCAAGTCGACAATCGCCGCGTGGATGTCGGCAATCGCCGCCAGGCCGAGGTTGGCTTCCTGTAACCGCACGCCGCCGGTTTCCAGCAGCAACACGGCGCGGGTCGGGATGCCGTTGCGGTTGTCTTCGGCGGCCAGTTCCAGTGCGCCGGCAATCTTTGCTCCGCCGACTTCACCGAGGCTGCCGCCCTGGAACGCACCTTCGATGGCCGCGACCACCACGGGCAGGCCATCGAGATTGCCCTTGGCGATCACCACGCCGTCATCGGCCTGCGGCACCACGCCCTGGCGCGACAGCCATGGCGACATGATGCGCTGGAACGGGTCGAGCAATTCGCGGAAGGTCCCGGCGTCGAGCAGGGCCTTGGCCCGTTGCCGGGCTCCGAGTTCGACGAAGCTGTGCTTGTTCAGCAGGGATGCGCTGTCAGTCATGGCCGATCTCCTCGAAGCCCTGTTCCAGACGCAGGCGCACTACGCCCGGTGTCGCTCCGAAATCGTGGATGTCGATGGCCATCGCCGGCGGCGTCTGGCCGTCGAACATCCGTGCGAACAGATGCTGCCAGCGTTGTTCGCTGCCATTGACCGAGGTCTGCACGTTGATCGTCAGCTTGCCGGCCTGACCCGGTTCGATCAGCACTTCCAGATCGCCCGAGCCGACACAACCCACCAGCGTGCGGCCGCGTGGTGGCTGCCCGGCGGGGAATTCAAAGGATAAAGTTTCCATCAAAACGCTTCCCTTCTTGAATGGCAGAGGATGAGGCCGTCGTCCGACTCGATACAGTCGATGAACAGGCAGGCTGCGAGCAGGTCCGCAGCACCACCGGGCGAGGCATTCAACGCGATGAGTTGTTGGTCCAGCTCATACAGGCGGCGACGTCCGCCGAGGCTGGCACTGCCACCCGCATCGAGCACCGCCTGGGCGCCCCGCTGCATGGTGTTCAACCCCTCTTCACCCGCGCGGTAAAGCACGCAGGTGTCAGCCAGATTGGTCATGATCGCCAGCAGCGCATCGAGCCTGGCATTTTGCTCGCCATGACCGGCGGCGCGGCTGCGCAGAAGTTGTGGCAGAGCACGTTGGGTCACTGCGGGAAAACCGAGTTGTGCTTCTTCACGGGCTCCACGCGCGCCGTAGCGTTGGGCAACTTGCGCACCGTGACTGAGCGGACGCGGTGCAAAACGGTCGTCAAACAAGGCCAGCCGCGCAGCACGTAATGCCACGCTATTGGCGCTGCAGGACTGAGGCTCCAGCGCAACGGCCGTGACCAACAAGCCCAAGGCCCAGATCGCCCCGCGATGGGTGTTCACACCGCCGGTGGTGTCGAGCATCGCTTGCTCGCCTTCGCGACCGATGCGGCCCACGGCTTCGCGCAGCGGCAAGCCGACTTCGCCGAACTCGATGGCTGCTTCAGCCATTTCTTTAAAAGCCGGCCACAAGGACAGCGCCGAAGCGTGCATCAGCCCCAGGTGCAAATCGGTGTGGGCGCCATTGCCGCGACGGTCGACCAATGCCGGTTTCGGCGACAGATCAGCCTCGTCGATCAGCGCGTCCACCGCTAGATCCGCCAGCCGTTCGGCCAGGCTCAGGGTTTTGGTTTGCAGGTTGAGTGCGTGCATTACCAACTCCTGAACTTGGCGGGCGGGTTATAGAGACCACCGGACCACTCCACCAGGTCGGCCACGCTTTTCGCCGCGAGCAGTTCGCGGGTGGCGTCGGTGCGGCGGATGCCGAGGTCTTCGGGCAAGGCGATCAAGCCTTCACGGCGCATGCGTGCAGTGTCCTTGGGGTTGTGACGCAGGCCGATGGCAGTCACCCCGGCGACGGCGGCGATCATCGCCTGGCGCTCTTCCAGCGAGCGCGCCTTGTACAGATAGGCGATGCCTTCTTCGGTCAGCAGGTGGGTAACGTCGTCGCCGTAGACCATGATCGGTGCCAGGGGCATGCCGCTTTTCTTCGCCACATCAACTGCATCGAGGGTTTCAACGAAGGTCGGCTTGCCGCCCTCCTGGAAGGTCTCGACCATCTGCACCACGAGTTTTTTACCGCGCTCGAGCATCGGCTCTGCCACATCAGTGTTGCGCATGTCGAGCCAGGCTGGCGTGCCGTGACGACGACCGCGCGGGTCGTGGCCCATGTTCGGTGCGCCGCCGAAACCGGCCAGGCGCCCGCGGGTGACGGTGGAAGAATGACCATCGCCATCGACTTGCAAGGTCGCGCCGATGAACAGGTCCACGGCGTATTGCCCGGCCAGTTGGCTGAACATCCGATTGGAACGCAGGGAGCCGTCACGCCCGGTAAAGAACACATCCGGCCGCGCCGCAATGTAGTTCTCCATCCCCAGCTCGGTGCCGAAGCAATGCACGCTTTCGACCCAGCCGCTTTCAATCGCCGGAATCAGGGTCGGGTGCGGGTTGAGCGTCCAGTTGCGGCAGATCTTGCCCTTGAGGCCGAGGGATTCGCCGTAGGTTGGCAGGATCAGTTCAATGGCAGCGGTGTTGAAGCCGATACCGTGGTTGAGGGACTGCACATTGTGTTTTTCGTAGATGCCACGGATCGCCATCATCGCCATCAGCACGTGCACGGGTTTGATGTGCCGTGGATCGCGGGTAAACAGCGGTTCGATGTAGAACGGCTTGTCGGCCACCACCACGAAGTCGACCCAAGAGGCGGGAATGTCTACGCGCGGCAGGTCGCTGACGTCGTCCACCAACTGGTTGACCTGGACGATGACGATGCCGTCGCTGAAGGCCGCCGGCTCGATCAGTGCCGGGGTGTCTTCGGTGCTCGGCCCGGTGTAGATGTTGCCGGCGCGGTCGGCCATGAACCCGGCCGACAACACGACGTTGGGAATCAGGTCCACCACCAGCCGTGCGTAGAGTTCGATGTAGGTGTGGATCGCGCCGATTTCCAGCAGGCCGTCTTCGAGCAACTGGCTGATGCGCAGGCTTTGGGTGCCGGCAAAAGAGAAGTCGAGCTTGCGGGCGATGCCGCGTTCGAACAGGTCCAGGTGTTCGGCACGGCCGACGCTGGGCATGATCATGTGCAGGTCATGCAGCTTCGCGGGGTCGGCCTTGGTCAGGGAGCGCGAGAGGAAGTCCGCCTGCTTCTGGTTGTTGCCTTCGAGCACCACACGGTCGCCGGGCAGGATCAACGCCTCCAGCGCCGCGACGATGTTGTCGGTGGGCAGCACCACACCGTCGGCAAGACCTCGCACCAGCTCGAGGCGCCGCTGCTTTTCGCTGCGCCGCCGCGTCCATCGCGAGTCGGGGGATATTGTTGTTGTCATGACCACTCCACGGGTTCGCTGTCGTGGGGGTCACATTAGGAGTGTTGGGTGACGGCATCAATCAAGCAGAGCGGTGGATTGTTACGCTCAGGTTAATGATCGAGATTCATGTCGTTCATGCTGGCCTCTTCGCGGGCAAGCCCGCTCCCACAGTGTCCGTGTGTTACCCAAATTCAACGGCAACCAATAACCCTGTGGGAGCGGGCTTGCCCGCGAAGAGGCCGGTGCGGTCAACGCAAGATTGCGATCAGATGGTCAATCCGGCTTCCACCAACAACGCCTCCAGCGCCAACAGATCCGGCACCTTGGCCACTTGCTCGCCCACCTGCACCGCCGCCTGCTCCAGCGGGCACAACGGCACATCCACGTAACTCAACTGGCTATCGAGCTTGCAGGAGCGCGGAATCCCCTGCACCAGCAGCGCGATGAATTTCAGCTCGGGCCGCCCGCCGAGGGTGTTGAGGATGACGATCCGCGCGCGTTCGCCGATGACGATTTTCTGTGCGCATGCCGACTCGAAACTTAGCAGCGGAATCTGCCGGTCGCGCCACGTCACCAGGCCCAGGTACCAAGGCGGAGTGTCGAGATCGAAAGTCCCCGGCGGCTGGTAATCGATCAGTTCGGCCACGGCGACGTTGGGCAGGATCAGGATGCGGTCGGCCAACGGCAGCAGCAGGCCGGTGAGGTTGCTGGTGCGGTGCTCAAGCATGGGTCTTGCTCCACAAGGCGATGCTTTCGAGCAGCACCGATTCCTGGTACGGCTTGCCAAGGTAGTCGTTGACGCCAATGGCCATGGCGCGATCGCGGTGTTTCTGTCCGGTGCGCGAGGTGATCATGATGATCGGCAGGTGTTGCAGGCGTTCGTCGTTGCGCACCTGGGTCGCGACTTCGAAGCCGTCCATGCGAGGCATCTCGATGTCCAGCAGCATCAGGTCGGGCATGTGCTCTTCCAGCAGCAGCATGGCATCGACACCGTCCTTGGCGGTCAGCACGTTCATGCCGTGGCGCTCGAGCAAGCGGCTGGTGACCTTGCGCACGGTGACCGAGTCGTCGACCACCATCACCAGCAGCGGACGATGCGGTTCGGCCTCGACTTCCTGCCCCGCCGGACGCTCGGGGACACGGGCCTGCATGGCGCGAATCGGCGCCAGCAAATCGAGGATCAACACCACCCGGCCATCCCCGAGAATCGTCGCCCCGGTCACCCCTTGCAGAGCCGCAAACTGCGGCCCCAGGCTCTTGACCACGATCTCGCGAGTGCCGGCCATGGCATCCACCTGAACGGCGATATGCCGTTCGTTGCACTGCACCAGCAACACCGGCAATGGCAGGCTCTGGCCCAACAGTTTCGGGCGCGGGCTGGTTTTCAACAGCTCACCCAGATAGCACAGCTCGTAACGTTGCCCGGCGTATTCGTAGGTTGGCGAATCGAAACGGAAATAGCCTTCGAGCTCGTTGGGCAGGACGCGAACGATGCCGTCGATGGTATTGAGCGGGATGGCGTACTGGTCCTCACCGCACTGCACCATCAGCGCCCGGTTGACCGATACGGTAAACGGCAGGCGAATGCGAAAATGCACGCCCTGCCCGGGCACCGAGTCGATGCTCATGGTGCCGCCCAGTTGCCGCACCTCTTCGTGCACCACGTCCATGCCGACACCGCGACCGGAAATCTGGGTGATTTTCTCGGCGGTGGAAAACCCTGGCTGCAGAATGAACTGCAACACATCGTGATCACTGATGACGCTGTCCGGGGCCAGCAAGCCGCGCTTGATCGCCTTGCGCCGCACCGCGTCCAGCGGCACACCGGCCCCGTCGTCGCGGATGTCGAAAATGATGTCACCGCCTTCGCGCAGCAGATCGAGGGTGATCTTGCCCTTGGCCGGTTTCCCCGCCGCCAGCCGCGCGTCGACGGACTCCAGGCCATGGTCGATGGCGTTGCGCAGCATGTGTTCCAGCGGCGCGGCCATGCGTTCGAGGACGTTGCGATCCATCTCGCCTTCGGCGTTATCGACGATGAAATCCACGTCCTTGCCCAGTTCGCTGGACACCTGCCGAACGATGCGCTGCAAACGCGGGAGCATGCGTTCGAACGGCACCATGCGCGTGCGCATCAAGCCTTCCTGCAACTCGGTGTTGATGCGGCCCTGCTGTTGCAACAGGTTTTCCGCATCCTGATTGCGTCGTTCGAGGGTTTCCTTGAGGTCGAGCAAGTCAGAGGCCGACTCGAACAGCGCCCGGGACAGTTGCTGCAACTGTGAGTGGCGGTCCATTTCCAGCGGGTCGAACTCTTCGTAGCCCAGACGTTCGCCGTCGACTTGCTGGCGGCTGAGGATCCGCCCCTGGGTTTCGGTATCGAGGCGGCGCAATTGGTCGCGCATGCGCTCGATGGTGGTTTCCATCTCGCTCAGGGCAATGTGTGCATCGTTGACCTGTTGTTCGATCCGCCCCCGGAAGATCGATGTCTCACCGGCCAGGTTGACCAGATCGTCGAGCAGCTCCGCCGAGACCTTGACCATGTCCGCCCCGGTATCGGACGGCGGCGCCAGCGGCTCGGCCTTGGGCGTGGCCGACGACGCAACCGGTGCGGGTGTTTCAGGTTCTGCCGGATGACTGAAGTTCTTGATCGCATCGATCAAGCGATCGGCGGGCGGCATCGGCTCACCGGCGCGGGCCGCGTCGAGCATCTGCGCCAGGCGGTCATGGCTGCGCTGCAACAGCGCGAACAAGGGCTCCGTCGGTTGCAGCACGCCAGTGGACAAGCCTTCGTAGAGGAACTCCAGTTCATGGGCCAGATCGCCAATCGCAGCGATTTCCACCATGCGCGCACCGCCCTTGAGGGTGTGCAGGTCGCGCAGCAGGGTTTCCACTTCCTGGCGATTCGAAGGCTGGGCCTGCCAGCGCTCCAGCGCCGCACCGGAGCTTTCGATGATGTCGAAACCTTCCTCGAGGAAGATCTCCAGCAATTCCGGATCGTGCGCAGCCGAGTCGTTATCGGTCGCTTGCCGGGCCGCTTCGGCGACACCCGCATGACCTTGGCGGTAGGCACGAATGGCTTCGATCAGCTCAAGGGTATCGTCCAGCGGCTGGTTGAGGTGCAACTGTTCAAGGTACAACGCCAGTCGGTCATGGCTCTGTTGCAGCAGCACCGCCAGTGAATCGCTGAAGGCGTAACGACGGTCCAGCAGGCCCTGGTAAAGGCTTTCCAGTTCATGGGCCAGATCGCCGACCGGCCCGACCCCGGCCATGCGCGCGCCGCCTTTGAGGGTGTGCAAATCCCGTTGCAGCGACGACAGCGGCGCGGCGTTGTCCGAGTCGCGCAACCAGCGCTGCAAGGCTTGACCGGCGCTTTCGAGGATATCCACCGCTTCTTCAAGGAAGATCGCAACGATTTCATTGTCCACGCCGACAACGCGGTCCTCTGTAGGAGCTGGCTTGCCAGCGAAGGACTCACCCGCACTGCGTTTACCCAGTGAAACCGCGTCATCGTTAACGTCCATCGCTGGCAAGCCAGCTCCTACAGGGGGTAGCGTACGCTCAAGTTCCTCGGTGGCAGAACCCAGTTCGCGGATGCTCAGGCTCCGGCTGCCATCGCTGCGGATCAGGCCCATGGCCGACGGATCAAGGCTCTCGTCGAGCAGCTCGCGCAAGGCCCTGATCCGTTGCGGCTGCGGGTTGATTTCCTGGCCGGCGGCCAGTTCGTCGAGCATGTTGATCAGCGCTTCGTGGGCATGCTGGGCTTCATGGAAAAACCGTTCACTGACCGCCAGGCTGCTTTCTTCCACGGCACCGTACAGGTCGAGCAACGCTTCGCACAGCTCGTCCACCGGGTACAGGTCGGCCAGATGGGCGCCTTCGCCGAGGGTGGTCAATTCGTCCAGCAGCGCACTGAGCTCCTGACGCTCGCCGGGGTGTTGCTGCCAACGTTGCAACAGGCTTTCGGCGTCCAGCAGGATGTCCATGCCCTGGGCGAGGAAGTTGTTGATCAGTTGCGGGTCGCGCTTGATCCGAAGCCCCGTGTTCGGTGTGCTCAGGAGCTTTTCCAGACGCTCGGTCAGCAGCACCCTGGCTCGCTCGGTCAACCCCCGGGCACCGGGAATTGCCGCCAGCGGATCTGTCTTGAGCTGACGTAAACCGAGGCGGAACAGTCCTTCTGCTTCCAGCAGCAATTCGACTTCATCCAGATCCAGCGTGATCAGGTGCGCCTTGTATTCCCGGGCCAGTTGATCCAGCGGTGCAGCCAGTTCGGCAATCGGCAACACACCGGCCATGGAGGCACTGCCCTTGAGGGTGTGCAAGGCGCGCTGCAATTCGTCACTGGCCTGCAACGGCAGATGTTCGGCGGCCTGATCAAGGAAGCGATTGAGACTGCCCAAGTGGGTTTCGGCCTCTTTGCGGAAGATCTCCAGCAACAGCGGGTCGAGGGCCGCGACATCTTGCGTATCCTCATCGGACACCGGTTCCTCGCCCTTGGCCAGGGCATGGGCGCGGGCGGCCAACTGGTCGACATCGTTGCGCTGGCGCTGGGCATTGGCGGCGTATTCGGCCACCAGCTCCGGCAGCAGATGCAGCACATCGCCGATCAGTTGCTGCACCGTCGCGCCCGGCTCCACGCTGTTTTCCAGTACGCGGTTGAGCAGGTTTTCCACGGCCCAGGCCAGCTCGCCCAGCACCAGGGCGCGCACCATGCGGCCACTGCCCTTGAGGGTATGGAAGGCGCGGCGCAGCTCACTCAGGGCCGAGCGGTTGTCAGGATTGATCGACCAGCGCGGCAAGTACTCGCGCAGGATTTCCAGGACTTCGTCGGTTTCTTCGAGGAACACCTCGCGCAGCTCTTCGTCCACCGGCTCTTCGCCCGAGGGCGGCGGCAGCAGGCTGCCCGGGGTGTTCAGCGCGGGCGGGTTGAGGCTCGAAAGCGGGCTGGCGAGCACGTCTGCCAGGCTCTGGACGATCTGCGGATCATCCAGCTCCTGCATCATCTGCATCACCTGCGCTTCGCTCGGGTTGAGCACTTCATCTAGTACCGGCACATGCTGCTCACTGGGGAAAAACCCGAGGCTCGCCAGGCTTTTTTGCGCGACATCGAGCAGGTTTTCGCCCTGCGCTTGCGGGTCGTCGCTGAGGCGCTCGAGGTAGTACTCGATGCTGGTGATCACGTCGGCCAGGCTGTCCAGTTCCTGCCAGCCCGGTTGACCCGGCTCGAGCAACAGGTGCTCGCGAATGAAGTGATTGCAGGTTTCCACCAGGCTCGCCGCGCGGCTCAGCGGAATCATCGCCAACGCGCCGCGCACCTGGGTCAGCAAGGCTGGCAGCGCCTGCAAATGCTGACGGTCCCAATCGGCGTCGATGTAGTCGACGATCATGTCCTTGGCCTGCTGCAAACAGATGCGGGCCTCCTTGATCACGATCTGGTGGATCTGCGTCAGGTCGGTGGTCGGCAGGCGGTTGTCGTCCTGGCTCTCCGGCTCCACGGTACCGACCATGCCGGCCAGCGTCGCTTCGACGTACAACAAGGCCCCGGCAACGTCCATGAGGATGGCATCGTTGGGTTCGCGCTGGCCCTGAGCGAGGCTGAGCACCACCGCCAATTGATCGATGATCACCTTGCGCGGCTGGCCGAAGCCCAGGACCGCCAGGGTGTCGGCAATCTGCCGCAGCGGCGCCAGCAGGCTGTCGAGGTCAGTGGTGTGCTGGCGGTCACTGCGCACGAATAGATCCAGACGTTCCTTGACCCGCACCAGCTCTTCGCACAGCGCTGCCAGCACCGAGCGCATGGCGTCACGGTCGGGACCGGCCAGCCGCGCGCGTTCTTCATCGACCATCGCGCTGTCGGGCAGCGCGTCGTCCAGTGAGTAGCGTTCTTTCATGGTCAGCATCTGCCCGGTGGGATGTTCGGCCTTGGCAATGTAGAACAGCAAACTCTTGAGCAGCTCCGGCGGGGCCGGCTGGTTGATGCCGTGCATGCCTTGTTCGAGCAGGCGCTTGAGTTCCTTGTCGGCATCCTTGAACAGGCTGCGCAAGGCCGGGCTGTTGGCAATCACACCGCCCTGCATGCCTTCGACCAGCGCCGATGCCACTTGCCACAACGGGCTCAGGGGCGCGTTGCCGCACAGCGCTTCGAGGCGGGTGAAGACCTTGGCCAGGTAGTCGAGGTTGGTGTCGTTGTCCTGTTCGCGCAGGAACCCGACCAACGCAAGCTGGAGCATTTGCCGCAGCTTGCGCAGCACATTGGGCAACTCGTCCGGTTCCAGCTGCGCCAGCGTTTCTGCGTCCAGCGCCGGCAACTCGGGCAACAGCGGGCTGAACAGGCTGGTTTCCGACAGCAGGCTTTCGCCTCGGGCGCTGCGCAGGTCGTTGATCAGGGGCAACACCACCAGTGGCAAGTCGCGGCGCGCGCCTTGCACCCGGTCCAGATAAATCGGCAGTTGCCCGAGGGCCTGCATCAGCAGGTGCAGCGCCTCGTCGCGATGGCTGACACGGTTGCCCTGCAAGGCCATGGCCAGTTGTTCCATCTCTTCGGCGAGCAGCGCCGCGCCGTAGAACTCGACCATCTGCAGACTGCCGTGGACCTGATGGATGCACGCCAGGCAATCATCCAGCGCCTGCGTCGCCTGCGGGTCATCGAGCAGGTTTTCGATGGCGTGATGAGCCTGCTTCAGCGTTTCGGCAATCTCGCCCTTGACCCACTCGAGGGCCACATAGTCGTGCCGATCACCCATAACCACTCCAGTTACCATTCATACACCGATGGGCGGTTCAAGCTTTGTCCACAACCTGTGCCTTGGCATCCGGCAAGGTGAAACCGGACACCGAGCGACGCAACTGACTGGCCATTTTCGCCAGGTTGCCGATGCTGTCGGCCGTGGCGCTGGAACCCGACGACGTCTGCGAGGTGATCTGCTGGATCACGTTCATCGTCAGGGAGATTTGACCGGCTGACGACGTCTGCTGTTGCGCCGCATTGGAAATACTCTGGATCAACGCCGCGAGCGTCTTGGAGACGCCTTCGATTTCTTCCAGGGCCACACCGGCATCCTGCGCCAGCCGAGCGCCGCGTACCACCTCGGTCGTGGTCTGCTCCATGGAGATGACCGCTTCGTTGGTGTCGGTCTGGATCGCCCGCACCAGGGTTTCAATCTGCCGGGTAGCGGCGGATGAGCGCTCGGCCAGCCGCTGCACTTCATCGGCGACCACGGCGAAACCACGACCGGCGTCACCGGCCATAGATGCCTGGATGGCCGCGTTGAGGGCAAGGATATTGGTCTGGTCGGCAATGTCATCGATCAGGCTGACAATGTCGCCGATTTCCTGGGATGACTCGCCCAGGCGCTTGATACGCTTGGCGGTGTCCTGAATCTGCTCGCGAATGTTGTCCATGCCGTGGATGGTGTTGTGCACCACCTCGTTGCCCTTGTTGGCGATTTCCACCGAGCGTTCGGCAACCGCCGACGATTCAGCCGCGTTGGCCGACACCTGGTCGATGGACTCGGCCATGTCGTTGATCGCCATGGAGGCCTCGGAAATCTGCTGGGCCTGATGTTCCGATGCCTGGGCCAGGTGCATGGCGGTAGCCTGGGTTTCCTGCACGGCGGCGGCCACCTGGCCAGCGGTGAGGTTGATGGTCGCGACCAGATCACGCAGCTGGTCGACGGAGTAATTGATCGAGTCGGCGATGGTGCCGGTAAAGTCTTCGGTCACCGAGGCGGTCACCGTGAGGTCGCCGTCGGCCAGGTCTTCGATCTCGTCGAGCAGGCGCATGATCGCGTTCTGGTTACGCTCGTTTTTCTCGGCGGTTTCGCGCAACTGACGATTGGTTTCGCGCACCATCACCAGGCCAATCAGGATGATCGAAGCCAGCGCCAGCAAGCCCAGCACATAGCCGCCTATGGTGTCTGTGGTGCGCCCGCCGACCATGTTTTCAAAACCGCTGGCCAGGTGCGAGGCTTCGTCGAGCAGGGTTTGCGACAGACTGAAAATGTTCGAGGCCGATTCGCGGACCTTGAACAGTTCCGGCGAGGTTTCGAGGATCTCGTCCACCGAGCCCGATACGAACTCGAACAGCTCGGAGATTTCCGCGAGTCGCGCACGGGCGTCGCGGTCTTCGACCTGGCTGACCTTGAGCGCCGGGTCGCCCTGGAGCATGCCGTTGAGCACCTTGCCGAACTGCGTCGCGTCACGCCCGAATGCATCGGCGGCCTGCTGTGAATTTTCGTCTCCGGCCAACACTGTGTTGACTGCGCCGAGGATCCGCTCGGCCAACAGCGATTGGCGCTGGGCCATCGCCACCTGGGCCGCCGGGGCGCCCCGTTGCAGGAGAATCTCGACGACTTTTTCGTACTCGACCTGCAACTGCGGCACGGTTTCGGCCAGGGTCGCGGCGACCTGATGCAGCGACAGTACGGTTTGCTCGCTGGAGAGAATCGCGTCGGTGTTTTTCAGCAGGCGTTCCCAATCCTGTTGCACCGCGCGCATCTCTGCACGCACGGTGGCGGGGGCAGGCGGCAGGCCGGTGGCCGGGTCGCCCTTCTTCAGATAACCCCAGCGCTGGGCAAAATCGTTGCGCGCATCACTGAGCAACTTGAACGCGGCAGCCTTGCCGGCGGCGGCTTCGGTGGCGTTCTTGGCGATACGCTGGGACAGCACGCGCAGTTCGCCGGCGTGGCCGATGTACTGTTTGTCGTAGGTAGCCTGGGTGTTGAGGTACGCGAAGTTGGCGAACAGCAGCATGATGAAGACGATCAGCGCGATGAACAGCACGATAATCTGC
Source organism: Pseudomonas sp. GM55 (assembly GCF_000282395.1). NCBI lineage: Bacteria > Pseudomonadati > Pseudomonadota > Gammaproteobacteria > Pseudomonadales > Pseudomonadaceae > Pseudomonas > Pseudomonas sp. GM55. The sequence goes on from NZ_AKJJ01000072.1 coordinate 59,407, forward strand.
GACCGGCTGCGCGACCCTTCCATTGGCTTGCCTGCTTTTGCTTTTATCATCGGTCCTCGCCTGTTAACCAACTTTTGGGCCTGCCCGGAAACCTGTAGGAGCGGGCTTGCCCGCGATGGTGTATCAGTCGACACCAATGTTGCTGACACTCCATCGCGAGCAAGCTCGCTCCTACAAGGGTCCGTGTTTACACCGCGACGTTCATGAACCCTTGAGACTGCGTCAATGCAAACGGGCTGAACACCTGCCAGCACTGCTCACGCTGAAACCGGCCTTCGACGAACGCCGCCATCGTCCCCTTCAACTCATCTGCCGGCACCGGCTCCAGGCTGTCCTGGGCAAAGTGCTGGAGGCCGAAGACTTCATCGACCAGCAACCCGGCGAACACCTCTTCATGTTCCACCACCAACACCCGCCGTTGACGGCGTACCGCCGAAAGCTCGTGCCCGAAGAAGCCGCACAAGTCCATGACCGGCAGCAAACGCCCGCGCAGGTTGGCGACACCCTTGACCCAGGGTTTGACCCCCGGTAGCTGGGTGAGGCGCGGCTCGTGCAAGACTTCGCTGACTTCGCTCATGGGGGCGACATACCAATGCTCGCCCAGGCGAAAACCGATGCCGCTCCAGCTGTCCCGCCGGGCTGGCTGGGACGGCAGATCCGCCGCCAGCAACCGACAGCGCTGGTCGATTTGCAGCAGCAGCTCGAAAGCCGTCAGCGACTCGTTCATGGCCTGACGATCAACCGGCCAGCACGTTGTTCAGGGTCTTGATCAGGGTGTCTTCATCGACCGGCTTGGTCAGGTAGTCCTTGGCGCCCTGGCGCGTGCCCCAGACCTTGTCGGTTTCCTGATCCTTGGTGGTGATGATGATTACCGGGATATGCCCGGTCTCCGGGTCCTTGGTCAGCTGGCGGGTCGCCTGGAAGCCGTTGAGGCCGGGCATGACAATGTCCATCAGGACCGCATCGGGCTTTTCCTGGCGGGCCAGGGCCACGCCGTCGGCGCCGTTTTCGGCTTTCAACACTTCATGGCCGTGCTTTTCCAGCATGCCGGTCAGTTTGTACATTTCAGTCGGCGAATCATCGACGATCAGAATACGTGCCATGGTCTTCCCCATTCTTGTCGACGCCGGGCCCGATGGCCAAGCGTCACTGTGCGTGTCCTACTGCGGCAAAACGGCGGCGAAGCCAGGAACATGGGCCTGGATCGCATCAAGCAATTCTTCCTTGCTGAAAGGCTTGGTCAAAAACTGGTCGGAGCCGACGATGCGCCCCTTGGCCTTGTCGAACAGCCCGTCCTTGGACGACAGCATGATCACCGGCGTGGACTTGAACGCGCTGTTGTTCTTGATCAGGGCGCAGGTCTGGTAGCCATCCAGGCGCGGCATCATGATGTCGACGAAAATGATGCCGGGGTGGTTGTCGGCAATCTTGGCCAGGGCATCAAAACCGTCGATGGCCGTGATGACCTCACAACCCACGTTCCTGAGCAGCGTTTCGGCGGTGCGACGGATCGTCTTCGAATCGTCGATCACCATGACCTTCAAGGCGCTGGGATGCTGTGCCATAAAATGCTCTACCGTCGCCTTTGCGAAACTAATTGTCCGTTTGCCGGTTAACGCGGCTCGAAACCCTTGATGTTCAAGGGCCAGCACGACATGGCAGCCTTTTTAGCACAGTCTCCAAAACCAATCTATCGGCCGGCTCGCAAGGTGGTTTTTCCTTGACCGGGAACACACTCAGCGCCACTCTGACGCCACTTTTATACGCTGACCTTTTGTAGGAGCGAGCTCGCTCGCGATGGTCGACAACGATAACGCGTGCTGGCTGGATAAGCGTGTTGTTCTCGGGTTCATCGCGAGCGAGCTCGCTCCTACAAAGGTCGCCATAGCCCCCCAAATTTCGAGGAAACACCCATGAGCGTTCGCGTCGGGATTGTCATGGACCCTATCGCCAGCATTTCCTATAAAAAGGATAGCTCGCTGGCCATGCTGCTGGCCGCGCAGAAGCGTGGCTGGGAGCTGTTCTACATGGAACAGCGCGACCTGTATCAGGGCGAAGGCCAGGCGCGGGCGCGGATGCGTCCGCTGCAGGTGTTCGCCAACCCGGAAAAATGGTTCGAACTGGGCGCTGAAAGCGATGCGTTGCTGAGCGATCTGGACGTGATCCTGATGCGCAAGGATCCGCCGTTCGACCTGGAGTTCGTCTACTCCACCTATTTGCTGGAACAAGCCGAGCGCGCCGGCGTGCTGGTAGTCAACAAGCCGCAAAGCCTGCGCGACTGCAACGAAAAGCTGTTCGCCACACTGTTCCCGCAGTGCACGCCGCCGACCGTGGTCAGCCGCCGTGCCGACGTACTGCGTGAGTTCGCCGCCAAACACGGCGATGTCATCCTCAAGCCGCTGGACGGCATGGGTGGCACTTCGATTTTCCGTCACCGCGCGGGCGATCCGAACCTGTCGGTGATCCTCGAAACCCTCACCGCCCTCGGCACCCAGCAGATCATGGGCCAGGCCTACCTGCCAGCGATCAAGGACGGCGACAAGCGCATCCTGATGATTGATGGCGAGCCTGTGGATTATTGCCTGGCGCGGATTCCAGCCCAGGGCGAAACCCGCGGCAACCTCGCCGCCGGCGGCCGTGGCGAAGCCCGCCCGCTGACCGACAAGGACCGCTGGATCGCCGCACAAGTCGGCCCGACCCTGCGTGAAAAAGGCCTGCTGTTCGTGGGCCTGGACGTGATCGGCGAGCACCTGACCGAGATCAACGTCACCAGCCCGACCTGCATTCGCGAGATCGATAATGCATTTGGCACCGACATCGCTGGCCTGTTGATGGATGCCATCGATCAGAAGCTCAAGGCACGTTGATTAGCCAAACCAACATTGCGTTATCATGCGCGGCCTGTGAAAAACGCGATGTTGGTTTCCTTGTCATGACCCTCCCGTCCGATCTGCCTGCCGAACTCGCCCACCGTGGCGTGCGCCCGGCCGATCGCCTCGGTTTTACCCTGTTTCTGGCAGCGCTGATCCACCTGGCCTTGCTGTTGGGTGTCGGGTTTGCAGTGGTGGAGCCCAAGCAGATCAGCAAAACCCTGGAAATAACCCTCGCCACCTTCAAAAGCGAAAAGAAGCCCGAAAAAGCCGATTTCCTGGCCCAGGAGAATCAGCAAGGCAGCGGCACCCTGGATAAAAAGGCGATTCCCAAGACCACCGAGGTCGCGCCCTTCCAGGACAACAAGGTACAGAAGGTCACGCCACCGCCGGCCGCCAAGCCTGACGTGCAGGAAGCGCCACCGAAGGCGGCCGTGACCACCGTGGCACCGAAGCCGAAAAAAGCCCCCGCCAAGACCGAGGAGCCCAAGACCGAGGTCAAACCCCAGGTCCAGGCGCCGACGTTCGACAGTGAGCAGTTGTCCAGCGACATCGCCAGTCTCGAAGCTGAACTGGCCGCCGAACAACAGCTGTACGCCAAACGTCCGCGCATTCACCGTTTGAGCGCGGCTTCGACCATGCGCGACAAGGGCGCCTGGTACAAGGACGAATGGCGCAAGAAAGTCGAGCGCATCGGCAACCTCAACTACCCAGACGAAGCCCGGCGCAAACAGATCTACGGCAACCTGCGCCTGATGGTGTCAATCAATCGCGACGGTTCGCTGTATGAAGTGCTGGTGCTGGAGTCTTCAGGCCAGCCGCTGCTGGACCAGGCGGCGCAGCGGATTGTCCGGCTGGCGGCGCCATTCGCACCGTTTACCGGAGATTTGTCGGATGTTGACCGGCTGGAGATCATCCGCACCTGGAAATTTGCCCGCGGCGACAGACTCTCAAGCAACTGACCACACCCCCCCACCTGTAGGAGCGAGCTTGCTCGCGATAAACCTGAGAGCACCGCGGGGTGTCAACCAGGCAGCGTTATCCTTGACGACCATCGCGAGCAAGCTCGCTCCTACAGAATTGCGCTATTTCCCATGCATCCCCAGCTTGTCAGTTTGTCCCCCGAACGCCACACTAGCGCACATGAAAAACGTCAGCCCCAGCTACCTCAAGCATCAATTCCTGATCGCCATGCCACACATGGCCGACCCGAACTTTGCGCACACCTTGACCTACATCGTCGAGCACACGGCCAATGGTGCCATGGGGCTGGTGGTCAACCGTCCGCAAGAGCTGAACCTGGCCGATATCCTCGAGCAATTGCGCCCGGATATCGAACCGCCGGCGCTCTGCCAGCATGTGCCGATCTTTATCGGCGGCCCGGTGCAGACCGATCGCGGTTTTGTCCTGCACCCTTCGGGCAAGACTTTCCAGGCAACCGTTGATCTGGAAGACGACTTATCCCTGTCGACCACCCAGGACATACTGTTCGCCATCGCTGACGGTGTTGGCCCGGAAAAAAGCCTGATTGCCCTCGGCTATGCCGGTTGGGAAGCCGGGCAACTGGAGGCCGAACTGGCGCAGAACGCCTGGCTGACCTGCCCGTTTGACGCCGACATCCTGTTCAACACCAGCAGCGAACTGCGCCTGGAAGCGGCGGCCAAACACCTTGGCATCAACCTCAGCCTGCTCACCAGCCAGGCGGGGCACGCCTGATGGCCCTGCGGCTGATTCTCGGATTCGACTACGGCACCAAGCAGATCGGCGTTGCGGTCGGCCAGGTGGTTACCGGCCAGGCCCGCGAGCTGTGCACCCTGAAAGCGCAGAACGGCATTCCTGACTGGAACCAGCTCGAAGCGCTCATCAAAGAGTGGAAACCCGATGCCGTGGTAGTCGGCCTGCCGTTGAACATGGACGGCACGCCGAGTGACATGTGCGCCCGCGCGGAAAAGTTCGCCCGGCGCCTGAACGGACGTTTCAACCTGCCCTTTTATACCCACGATGAGCGCCTGACCACCTTCGAGGCCAAGGGCGAACGCCTGGCTCGTGGCGGCCAGAAAGGCAGTTACCGCGATAACCCGGTCGATGCCATCGCCGCCGCCCTGCTGCTGCAAGGCTGGCTCGACGAGAATGGCGCGCTGTTCGAATCCTGAAGAGCCGCCATGCGACTCTATTAGCTACAACCCGAGCCACCTGCAGCAGCTTTAACCAAAAAGCAGGGCCCGGGCCCACGAAGGAGCAACCATGAGCCTGCCCAATCCCGCCGAACTGATCAGCCAGATGGCGACCCGACTTGACGCTTATCTGGCCAAACGAGGCATCAGCGACCCGCGTTTCATCGGCATCCGCACCGGTGGCGTCTGGGTGGCTCAGGCCCTGCTCAAGGAACTGGGCAGCGCGGAGCCCCTCGGCACCCTGGACGTGTCCTTCTACCGCGACGATTTCAGCCAGAGCGGCCTGCACCCGCAGGTTCGCCCTTCGGCGCTGCCGTTCGAGATCGAAGGCCAGCACCTGGTGCTGATCGACGACGTGCTGATGAGCGGCCGGACCATCCGCGCCGCCATGAACGAACTGTTCGACTACGGCCGTCCGGCCAGCGTGACGCTGGTGTGCCTGCTGGACCTGGACGCCGGCGAACTGCCGATCCGCCCGAACGTGGTTGGCGCCACCCTGTCGCTGGCGGCCCACGAACGGGTGAAGCTGTCTGGCCCGGAGCTCGCGCTCGAACTGCAAGACCTCGCCCTTTAATTCGCCCTATTGAGAGTCCCCCTTGCGATGACGCCTCTAGAAACCAAGCGCCCGCTGCAGCTCAATGATCAGGGCCAGTTGCGCCACTTCCTCTCGCTCGACGGTTTGCGCCGCGAGCTGCTGACGGAAATCCTCGACACCGCCGACTCCTTCCTCGAAGTCGGCGCCCGGGCCGTGAAGAAAGTCCCGTTGCTGCGCGGCAAGACCGTGTGCAACGTGTTCTTCGAGAACTCGACCCGCACCCGCACCACCTTCGAACTGGCCGCCCAGCGGCTCTCGGCGGATGTGATCACCCTCAACGTGTCCACGTCGTCGGCAAGCAAGGGCGAAACCCTGCTCGACACCCTGCGCAACCTGGAGGCCATGGCCGCCGACATGTTCGTTGTGCGCCACGGTGATTCCGGTGCCGCGCACTTCATCGCCGAACACGTTTGCCCGCAGGTGGCGATCATCAACGGCGGTGACGGCCGGCACGCGCACCCGACCCAGGGCATGCTCGACATGCTGACCATCCGCCGGCACAAGGGCGGTTTCGAAAACCTTTCGGTGGCCATCGTCGGCGACATCCTGCATTCGCGGGTCGCGCGCTCGAACATGCTGGCCCTGAAAACCCTCGGTTGCCCGGACATCCGCGTGATCGCGCCGAAGACCCTGCTGCCGATCGGCATCGAGCAATACGGCGTGAAGGTCTACACCGACATGGCCGAAGGCCTGAAAGACGTCGACGTGGTGATCATGCTGCGCCTGCAGCGTGAACGCATGACCGGCGGCCTGCTGCCGAGCGAAGGCGAGTTCTACCGCCTGTTCGGCCTGACCACCGCGCGCCTGGCCGGCGCCAAGCCCGATGCCATCGTGATGCACCCGGGGCCGATCAACCGTGGCGTGGAAATCGAGTCGGCGGTGGCCGACGGCCCGCACTCGGTGATCCTCAACCAGGTGACCTACGGGATCGCCATTCGTATGGCGGTACTGTCCATGGCCATGAGCGGGCAGACTGCGCAACGCCAATTCGAGCAGGAGAAAGCCCAGTGAAGCTCAGCATTCTCGGCGCCCGCGTGATCGATCCGGCCAGCGGCCTGGATCAAGTGACCGATATCCACATTGAAGCCTGCAAGATCGTCGCCCTTGGTGCTGCGCCAGCCGGTTTTGTCGCTGTCGACACCATCGACGCCAAAGGCCTGGTGGCCGCTCCCGGCCTGGTCGACCTCAACGTTGCCCTGCGCGAGCCGGGCTACAGCCGCAAAGGCTCGATTGTCAGCGAAACCCGCGCGGCGGCGGCTGGCGGCGTGACCAGCCTGTGCTGCCCGCCGAAGACCAAGCCGGTGCTGGACACCTCCGCAGTGGCCGAACTGATCCTCGACCGCGCCCGTGAGGCCGGCAACACCAAAGTCTTCCCGATTGGCGCCCTGAGCAAAGGCCTGGACGGTGAACAACTGGCAGAACTGGTTGCGCTGCGAGATGCCGGTTGCGTGGCTTTCGGCAATGGCCTGGAGAGTTTCCGCAATACCCGCACCCTGTGCCGGGCGCTGGAATACGCAGCCACTTTCGACCTGACAGTGATTTTCAACTCCCAGGATCACGACCTGGCCGAGGGCGGCCTGGCCCATGAAGGCCCGACCGCCAGCTTCCTCGGCCTGCCTGGCATTCCGGAAACCGCGGAAACCGTGGCCTTGGCCCGGGACCTGCTGCTGGTCGAACAGACCGGCGTGCGCGCGCACTTCAGCCAGCTCACCAGCGCCCGCGGCGTAGCCCTGATCGCCCAGGCCCAGACCCGGGGCTTGAAGGTCACGGCAGATGTCGCCCTCTACCAGTTGATCCTGACCGACGAAGCACTGATCGACTTCAACAGCCTGTATCACGTCCAGCCACCGCTACGTACCCGCGCCGACCGCGAGGGCCTGCGCGCTGCGGTGAAATCGGGCGTGGTCTCGGCCATCTCCAGTCATCATCAACCCCACGAACGTGACGCCAAACTGGCACCGTTCGGCGCGACCGAGCCGGGCATCAGCAGCGTCGAACTGCTGCTGCCACTGGCAATGACCCTGGTCGAGGATGGCCTGCTGGACCTGCCGACTCTACTCAAACGCCTGAGTACCGGCCCTGCCGACGCCTTGCGTTTGCCGGCAGGCAACCTGGCGGTGGGTGGCGCGGCGGACATCGTGCTGTTCGACCCAGCGGCCTCGACCGTGGCGGGTGAAAGCTGGCTGTCCAAAGGCGAAAACTGCCCCTTCATTGGCCACAGCCTGCCGGGCGTGGTGCGTTACACCCTGGTGGATGGACGAATCAGTCACCAGGCGTAACTCCGCGTCGCCTGCATTCGCGAGCAGGCTCGCTCCCACAGTGGATTTGTAGTGACTCACAAATCTGCGGCTGTACGCCAATTCTGTGGGAGCGAGCCTGCTCGCGAAGACTTACTAAACGGCGCCGCGACTCTGTGCGTTACGCAGTGAAACCTGATCACTCAACGTCCAGAAGTCATATAGCCCTCCAGCCCCTCCTCCACTACCTTTCCCCAAACAGCACATCCGCATCAAGCACATTTCTACAAGCGATGGCGAATAAAACTATCCAGCGAACAGAAATTCCTGACTTCTCACCATCTGCGCGAAAAGAACTTCGCAACATACAGAAATAGCCTACAGAGTTATTGAATGCAGATTCAATACCCATCATTTAGTATAAAAACAGCACAAGGAAAAATTATTACCCTCTTCTGAATACAAAGTCGGCACAAACAAGGAGCAATACATGAAAACGGACTTACTCTACCTCCTATCGTAGTGAAAGGAACAACGGGCAACTCAGGCGGCTTTACAGTTAATCCCGGATTCAACTGGGGAGCCTATGCGACTGCAGACTGGCAGGGAGCCGGTGAAGCCATCATCACCAACGACGGGCAAACTTACTCACTACCACTATGCGATGGCCCCGTCATTTCCTCAGCCGAAATGGATATGTTCCATGCCTGGCTCGAAATGAAAAGTGGAATAAAAGCCTTTACCTATGAACTGCAAATGGTGGGCAGAGCAATTAACAACGACGCCTCCGGCGCCATCCAAGACCTTTGGAAAATTACGGAGAGCGACAACTACCTACTAAATAATTCTTCGATCATTACTCATGCCTACTTCAAAAACAAACTCGTAAACTTCAGTCTTGCCGACACCTTCGCAACGCAACAAAAACTAAGCAACCTGGACGCACTGATCAAAGTAGCATCAACAAGCCTGTACAATATCAAGTATGAAACACAAACAACCGAACTATCAGGTGGAACATTTAGTCCTGTCAAAGCATTTGCTCACTACCTATGGGGAAATGGAGAGAAACTGCGAGTCAATATAAATAATATAGACCTCAACATAAAGGCGAGTGAAATTCCGCTGTTAGCCAACACCATAGCCAGCACGAGAGAATCCGGAAGGTACTATTTATCTGATCCAAAAGTACCTTACGACACTAAATACGACAGCAGAATCACAGGATATTATCTAGGGCGAATAACATTAAAAATCGAAGGAGATTTTACAAGAGAAGAAAACGGCTCCTGGATTTTCGAAGGAACTGCAAAGGCCTATACTGACTTATACGACTTCAACGAAAGCAACAGATCAACACTACTCGAGATTTTAACCACAGCAGGCAGGGTATTCTCAGGAACGGATTATGAAATCGACATAACAGGAGAGCACAAAATAAGGCTAACTGGAACTGGCTTCCAGCCGGATCTGCAATAGATAAATCCGTTAGAGTTTTCAACTATCAACTGCACTCAAGAAGAGCCCACATGAAGACTCTCTACAAACACCTGAACTACATCTACCCTTTACTTTTAGCGATCACTTCCAGCGTAGCAATATTTACCATAGAAAGAAATTTGAGCGCAGGCATTTACGACATAGATCGAGACTCAATCGGAATACCAATAGGTGCAATCCTGATTGCGGGCTTAGTGTTATTCATATTTCACCTAATGCAAATATTTTTATACAGAAAGTCCCGCCACACCAATTCAACCTTGATAAAAATATCAGCATTAATAGTTGCAATTGCATCGCTTGCGATTCTCGCCGACAGCATAAATTACTGGGCCATCCCAAACCACTTCATCATTTCAATCTTATACAGCTTCAGCACAATGGCATTTTTAACGCTTCAGCTTCAATTACTGAAAGCATTTCAGTAACCACTCATAGGCTGTAATTCAAGCGGACAGATAGCTGGACTAGTCACCAGAAGTAAAAACCTGCGGCGAGGGGGCCTGCCCCTCGCCACATTAATCAGCGACTCTGTGCGTTACGCACGGACACCTGGTCATTCAACGTCCAGAAGTCATACAGCACGCCAATAAAGAACAACCCGCCCGTCAGCAGGTACAGCAGCCCACTGATCCATTTCCCCTGATACATCCGGTGCACGCCAAACACCCCGAGAAACGTCAGCAGAATCCACGCCACGTTGTATTCGATCGGCCCGGCGGTGAACCGCAGGTCCGCTTCACGGTCCATGGACGGGATCAGGAACAGGTCGATCAGCCAACCGATCCCCAGCAAGCCAAAGGTGAAGAACCAGATCGTCCCGGTCACCGGCTTGCCGTAATAGAAGCGATGAGCGCCGGTAAAACCGAAAATCCACAGCAGGTAACCGATCACTTTGCTGTGGGTGTCTTGCTGGTGGACAGTCTGTTGATAGGGGTTCATGAATGGCCTCGATTCGCACGATAGATAAATATTCTTTATTTCTTTGTGACTTTTTTACAGGCACCCGACGTATGGCAGGTGCTACCTTCACGCCTGTCAAAGCCTTGTAACACCGGACTTCTGACGGACAATTGCGCCAGTTTGCCGCTTTTTTGCCACCATTGCCCCCCGGATTGAATCGACCAACGGCCTCGGAAGCGGCAAAAAAGCTGTTATAAAGTTGCGCGCTAACTTATTAAGAGCCTTGCCTAATGCGTTCATTTTTCAAGACATGGCTAACCATTTGCCTTTTGATGCCACTGGCCGCCCACGCCACCAATCGTGAGCAACGTCTTCCTAACGTTAATGGTTACACCCCCAAATCCCATGCTTCTGCTCCTTCGAGCAAAGACAAAAAATCCGCCAAATATGCTCCAAGCCTGGCCAGCGATAAAAGCGGCCTGGTTCCACCGATGGGCACCAAGGAAAGCAGCAACGTGCTGAGTCGCGCTGTGAACGTCCTTGGCACTCCCTATCGCTGGGGCGGCAGCAGCCCAAGCAAAGGTTTCGATTGCAGTGGCCTGGTGAAATACGCGTTCAACGACGCCACGTTCGACCTGCCACGTACCTCCAACGCCATGGCCAGCGGTCATGGGGAGAAAGTCGATCGCGACGACCTGAAGCCGGGCGACCTGATTTTCTTCAACATCAAGAGCCGTCGGGTCAATCACGTTGCCATTTACCTGGGCAACGACCGTTTCATCCACGCGCCACGTCGTGGCAAGTCGGTGTCCATCGACACGTTGAAGAAACCGTACTGGGAAAACCACTACGTGGTTGCCAAGCGGGTTCTGCCGAAAGAGCCGAATCAATTGCGAGTTGTTCAGCGCTGATTTGAGTTTCCGGGGCTGATCTGGAATCTTCATTGCTTATGATGGCCTCATCGCGGGCAAGTCGGATCGCCGCACCGCCGCTCCCACAAGGACACTGTAGATCCTGTGGGAGCGGGCTTGCCCGCGATGGCGTTTCTGGATCATCACAAATTATCCGGTGACCGCGCCTTCTCCTGGGCATGATCACGACTGATCAGGCCCTTGGTCACCAAGCCCTTCAAGCTCATATCCAGCGTCTGCATTCCCAGCGCCCCTCCCGACTGAATCACCGAGTACATCTGCGCCACCTTGTCCTCGCGGATCAGGCTCCGGATCGCTGACGTCCCCAGCATGATCTCGTGGGCCGCGATGCGCCCGCCACCGACCTTCTTCACCAGCACCTGGGACACCACCGCCAGCAGTGACTCGGAGAGCATCGAGCGCACCATCGACTTCTCGTCCCCCGGAAACACGTCGACCACCCGGTCGATTGTTTTCGCCGCCGACGTGGTGTGCAGCGTGCCGAACACCAGATGGCCGGTTTCAGCGGCGGTCAGCGCCAGGCGAATGGTTTCCAGATCGCGCATCTCCCCCACCAGAATCACGTCCGGGTCTTCCCGCAGTGCCGAACGTAACGCCGTGGCGAAACTACGGGTATCGCGATGAACTTCACGCTGATTGATCAGGCATTTGCGCGACTCGTGAACGAACTCGATAGGGTCCTCGATGGTGAGGATGTGGTGATGGCGATGGGTATTGAGGTAATCGATCATCGCCGCCAGCGTGGTGGATTTGCCGGAACCGGTCGGGCCGGTCACCAGCACCAGGCCACGGGGAGCGTCGGTCATTTTGCGAAACACTTCTCCCATGCCCAGTTCGTCCATGCTCTGCACTTTTGACGGGATGGTGCGAAACACGGCGCCCGCGCCACGGTTCTGATTGAACGCATTGACCCGAAAACGCGCCACACCGGGTACTTCAAAGGAAAAGTCGATTTCCAGATGCTTCTCGAAATCCACGCGCTGGGCGTCATTCATGATGGAGAAAACCAGCGCCTGCACCTGCTGGTGGTCCATGGCCGGCAGATTGATGCGTCGCACATCGCCATCCACCCGAATCATCGGCGGCAGGCCGGCGGACAAGTGCAGGTCGGATGCCCCCTGTTTGGCGCTGAATGCCAGCAGTTCGGTGATATCCATAGCGTCTCTCAATTCCAGTAGAATGCCGCGAACCTTCAGACCGCTGGCGCCTCTTGATGTCCACCATAGCAGACAACATTCTCGAAGTTAGTTCGCGCATCCATGCCGCTACGCTCGCTGCCAACCGCGCAGAAAACAGCGTCCAGCTGCTGGCCGTGAGCAAGACCAAACCCGCACAAGACCTGCGTGAAGCCTACGCCGCCGGCCTGCGCGACTTTGGCGAGAACTACCTGCAGGAAGCATTGGGGAAACAGCTGGAACTGGCCGACCTGCCCTTGATCTGGCACTTCATCGGCCCCATTCAATCGAACAAGACTCGTGCTATTGCCGAGCACTTCGACTGGGTGCATTCCGTGGATCGCCTGAAAATCGCACAACGCCTGTCCGAACAACGTCCCGCCGATCTGCCGCCGCTGAACATCTGCATTCAGGTCAACGTGAGCGGTGAAGCCAGCAAGTCCGGTTGCACCCCGGCCGACCTGCCGGCCCTGGCCAACGCCATCAACGCCCTGCCGCGCTTGAAGTTGCGTGGGTTGATGGCGATCCCCGAGCCGACTGAAGATCGCGCCGCCCAGGATGCCGCGTTTGCTGCCGTGCAGAGCCTGCAAGCCAGCCTGAACCTGCCACTCGACACACTTTCCATGGGCATGAGCCATGACCTTGAGTCGGCCATCGCCCAGGGCGCCACCTGGGTCCGCATCGGTACGGCCCTGTTTGGTGCTCGCGACTACAGCCAGCCATGAACCATGGCTGACACACTTCTGAATAAGGACCTGACATGAGCAAGACACGTATTGCCTTTATCGGTGCCGGCAACATGGCCGCCAGCCTGATCGGTGGCCTGCGGGCCAAAGGTCTGGAAGCCGCACAGATCCGCGCCAGCGATCCGGGCGAAGAAACCCGCGCCCGCGTGAGCGCTGAACACGGCATCGAAACCTTCGCCGACAACGCCCAGGCCATCGTTGGTGCCGACGTCGTCGTCCTCGCGGTCAAGCCCCAGGCGATGAAAGCCGTGTGCGAAGCCCTGCGCCCAAGTCTCAAGCCCGATCAACTGGTGGTTTCGATTGCCGCAGGCATCACCTGCGCCAGCATGAACAACTGGCTCGGCGCCCAGCCGATCGTGCGCTGCATGCCCAACACCCCGGCGCTGCTGCGTCAGGGCGTGAGCGGTTTGTTCGCGACAGCCGAAGTGACAGCCGAACAGCGTCAGCAAGCCCAGGAACTGCTGTCCGCGGTCGGCATCGCCTTATGGCTCGATGAAGAACGGCAACTGGACGCCGTCACCGCCGTTTCCGGCTCCGGCCCGGCGTATTTCTTCCTGCTGATCGAAGCCATGACCGCAGCCGGCGTGAAACTCGGCCTGCCAGCGGACATCGCCGCGCAACTGACGCTGCAAACCGCACTGGGCGCCGCACACATGGCGGTCTCCAGCGACGTCGACGCTGCCGAGCTGCGCCGCCGTGTCACCTCGCCTGCGGGCACCACAGAAGCTGCGATCAAGTCGTTCCAGGCCGGTGGCTTCGAAGCCCTGGTGGAAACGGCACTCGGCGCCGCCGCGCATCGCTCGGCCGAGATGGCTGAGCAACTTGGCCGCTAATCAGCTCTTACAAAGGACTCAATAATGCTAGGACTCAACGACGCTGCCGTTTTCATCATTAAAACCCTGGGCAGCCTGTATCTGCTGATCGTGCTGCTGCGCTTCATCCTGCAATTGGTTCGGGCGAATTTTTACAACCCGATCTGCCAGTTCATCGTCAAAGCCACCCAACCGCTGCTCAAGCCGCTACGCCGGGTCATCCCGAGCATGTTCGGGCTGGACATGTCGTCGCTGGTGCTGGCGCTGATCGTGCAGATGCTGCTGATGGCGGTCATCCTCACGCTCAAAGGCTTCGCGGTTGACTGGCTGCTGTTGGTGCCATGGTCGGTGATCGCCCTGTTTTCGCTGTTTTTGAATGTGCTGTTCTACGCGATGATCATCAGCGTGATTCTGTCCTGGGTTGCCCCGGGCAGCCACAACCCGGGGGCTGAGCTGGTCGCGCAGATTACTGAACCGGTACTCGCCCCGTTCCGCCGCATCATCCCGAACCTGGGCGGCCTCGATATTTCGCCGATCTTCGCGTTCATCGCGCTCCAGTTGCTGCAAAGCTGGCTGATCCCGCGTCTTGCGTACTATGCCTTCATGCCACAGGGTCTGCTCGGCCTGATCTGATGAGCTACTTCCGCTGGGACGGTGACGACCTGATTCTGGAGTGTCACCTGCAACCGGCAGCCCGTAGCGATGATTTCTGCGGGCTGCACGGCGATCGCCTGAAGATCCGCCTGACCGCGCCGCCAGTCGAGGGCAAGGCCAACGCGTACCTGATGGCCTTTCTGGCCAAGGCCTTTGGCGTGTCCAAGAGCCAGGTCAGCTTGATCAGTGGCGAGTTGAACCGGCAGAAACGGGTGCGAATCTGTTCACCCAAGAAACTGCCCGATCTACCCGGACTTGAACGCTGAACCTACTGTAGGAGCTGGCTTGCCAGCGAAAGCGGTGTGACTGACACAACGTGCCGCCCTGGTTCGCCGGCAAGCCGGCTCCCACAGGGGGAAGGGTTAGCTTGCTGCTAGGAGCAGCGGTCTTTAGACTTACGCCTCATTTCAATGAGAGCAGGGTCGATGCCAGCTGCCTTCCCCCCCGATTCTGTTGGTCTGGTGACGCCGCAAGTGGCGCACTTCAGCGAGCCGCTGGCTTTGGCCTGTGGACGTTCACTCCCGGCCTATGACCTGATTTACGAAACCTACGGCACGCTGAACGCCACGGCGAGCAACGCCGTGCTGATCTGCCACGCCTTGTCCGGGCACCATCACGCCGCCGGCTATCACAGCCCCGACGACCGCAAGCCCGGTTGGTGGGACAGCTGCATCGGCCCCGGCAAGCCAATCGACACCCACAAGTTCTTCGTGGTCAGCCTGAACAATCTCGGCGGCTGCAACGGCTCCACCGGCCCGAGCAGCATCAACCCCGAGACCGGCAAGCCGTTCGGCGCCGACTTCCCGGTCTTGACCGTCGAGGATTGGGTGCACAGCCAGGCGCGCCTGGCCGATCGTCTGGGCATTGCCCAGTTCGCGGCCGTGATCGGCGGCAGCCTCGGTGGCATGCAGGCGATGCAATGGAGCATCACCTACCCTGACCGCATCCGTCACTGCCTGGCCATCGCCTCGGCACCCAAGCTGTCGGCACAGAACATCGCGTTCAACGAAGTGGCACGCCAGGCAATCCTCACCGACCCTGAATTCCACGGCGGTTCGTTCCAGGAACACAACGTGATCCCCAAGCGCGGCCTGATGCTGGCGCGGATGGTCGGGCACATCACTTACCTGTCCGACGACTCCATGGGCGAGAAATTCGGCCGCGGGCTGAAGAGCGAGAAGCTCAACTACGACTTCCACAGCGTCGAGTTCCAGGTTGAAAGCTACCTGCGCTATCAGGGCGAAGAGTTCTCCGGACGCTTCGATGCCAACACCTATCTGTTGATGACCAAAGCGCTCGATTACTTCGATCCGGCGGCGAACTTCGACGATAACCTGGCGAAAACCTTTGAAGGCGCCAAGGCCAAGTTCTGCGTGATGTCGTTCACCACCGACTGGCGCTTCTCCCCTGCCCGCTCGCGGGAGCTGGTGGATGCACTGATGGCTGCGCGCAAGGACGTCTGCTACCTCGAGATCGACGCACCGCAAGGCCACGACGCCTTCCTGATTCCGATCCCGCGCTATCTGCAGGCATTCGGCAATTACATGAACCGCATTACGTTGTGAGAAAGCCATGAGAGCTGATCTGGAAATCATCCAGGAATGGATCCCCGCCGGCAGCCGCGTGCTCGACCTCGGGTGCGGCGATGGCGAACTGCTGACCTGGCTGCGCGATAACAAGCAGGTCACCGGTTATGGCCTGGAAAACGACCCGGACAACATCGCCGAGTGCGTGGCCAAGGGCATCAACGTCATCGAACAGGACCTGGACAAGGGCCTGGGCAACTTTGCCAGCAACAGTTTCGACATCGTGGTCATGACCCAGGCGTTGCAAGCAGTGCACTACCCGGACAGGATCCTCGACGAAATGCTGCGCGTCGGTCGCCAGTGCATCATTACCTTCCCCAACTTCGGTCACTGGCGCTGCCGCTGGTACCTGGCGAGCAAGGGCCGGATGCCGGTTTCCGAGTTCCTGCCGTACACCTGGTACAACACGCCCAACATTCACTTCTGCACCTTCGCGGACTTTGAAGCCTTGTGTCGCGAACGTGAAGCGAAGGTCATTGATCGGCTTGCCGTGGATCAACAGCATCGGCACGGGTGGGCCAGTAAGCTATGGCCTAATCTGTTAGGTGAGATCGGAATCTACCGCGTCAGCAGTCCGGGACTTTCCGACCACAAGGTCGCGGTCTGATCCACCCTATTTCAAGGAGAACGATCATGGGTCGTCTAGCGTTATTTCTACTCACTGCCTGCCTGAGCGTTACCGCCATGGCCGCCGACGTCATCAAGGGCGAGCGCAAGGAAACCTTCGGTGACGTGACGGTGCATTACAACACCTTCAACTCCACCTACCTGACCCCGGACATTGCCAAGTCCGCCGAACTGATCCGCAGCAAGAACCAGGGCGTGATCAACATTGCGGTACTCAAGGAAGGCAAGCCACTGATGGCCCAGGTGAGCGGCTCGGTCAAAGACCTGACCAGCCAGGCCGTGCCACTGAAATTCAAACAGATCACCGAACAAGGCGCGATCTACTACATTGCGCAATACCCGGTGGATCAGCAGGAAGTCCGCACCTTCGATATCAAGGTGCAGACCGGCGACAAAACCAACACCATCAGTTTCCAACAAGAGCTTTTCCCCGGCCAATGATGAATTTCACCCAACTCGTACTGGCCAGCCATAACGCCGGCAAACTCAAGGAACTCCAGGCCATGCTCGGCGAGTCAGTGCATTTGCGCTCGATCGGCGAGTTCAGCAGCGTCGAGCCTGAAGAAACCGGTCTGTCGTTCGTCGAGAACGCCATCCTCAAGGCCCGCAATGCCGCGCGCATTTCCGGCCTGCCGGCACTGGCCGACGATTCCGGGCTGGCGGTGGATTTCCTCGGCGGAGCGCCAGGCATCTACTCGGCGCGTTATGCCGACGGCCAGGGCGATGCGGCGAACAACGCCAAGCTGCTCGACGTGCTCAAAGACGTACCTGAAGCCGAGCGTAGCGCGCAGTTCGTCTGCGTACTGGCGCTGGTGCGCCATGCCGATGATCCGTTGCCGATCCTCTGCGAAGGTTTGTGGCACGGACGCATCCTGACCCAGGCCAGCGGCGAACACGGCTTCGGCTACGACCCGCTGTTCTGGGTGCCGGAGCGCGACTGCTCCAGCGCCGAGTTGAGCCCGAGCGACAAGAACCAGATCAGCCACCGCGCCCGTGCAATGGATCTGCTGCGCCTGCGTCTGGGCTTGAAATGACCTCTGAATCATCCGCGTCGCCACTGATCTTCGGTGGCGCGCAATCTCCTCGGGCGGCCTTGCCTGTGCTGCCGCCCCTGGCGTTGTACATCCACATCCCGTGGTGCGTGCGCAAATGCCCTTATTGCGACTTCAACTCCCACACCGCCAGCCCTGTGCTGCCGGAAGAGGAGTACGTCGACGCCTTGCTGGCCGATCTCGATCAGGACCTGTACGCCGTCCATGGTCGTGAGCTGAGCTCGATCTTCTTCGGTGGCGGCACGCCGAGCCTGTTCAGTGCCGATTCGCTGGGTCGCTTGCTCAAGGGCGTCGAGCAACGCATCCCGTTTGCCAGCGACATCGAAATCACCCTGGAAGCCAATCCGGGGACATTCGAGCAAGACAAGTTCGTGGCCTACCGGAAACTGGGGATCAATCGCCTGTCGATCGGCATCCAGAGCTTTCAGCAAGAAAAGCTCGAGGCCCTGGGACGGATTCACAACGGCGACGAAGCGGTACGCGCCGCCGGCATGGCGCGGCAAGCCGGGTTCGACAACTTCAACCTGGACTTGATGCATGGTTTGCCGAATCAGTCCCTGGACGATGCCTTGGCCGACCTGCGCACAGCCATCGCCCTGAAACCGACACACCTGTCGTGGTATCAACTGACCCTGGAACCGAACACGGTGTTCTGGAACCAGCCGCCGACGCTGCCGGAGGACGACACGCTGTGGGACATCCAGGAAGCCGGACAAGCGCTGCTGGCCGAACACGGTTATGCGCAATACGAAGTCTCGGCTTATGCCCTGCCCGGTCGTCCGGCGCGACACAACCTCAATTACTGGAGTTTTGGCGACTTCATTGGCATCGGCGCTGGCGCCCACGGCAAGCTCAGTCACCCGGACGGGCGCATCATCCGCACCTGGAAGACCCGCCTGCCGAAGGACTACCTGAATCCGGCGAAAAGCTTCAAGGCCGGCGAGAAAACGCTGAGCAATGAAGAGATGCCGTTCGAGTTCCTGATGAACGCGCTGCGTCTGACCGCGGGTGTCGAATCGCGGCTGTACCCGGAACGTACGGGTATGACGCTGGACAGCCTCGCCGAAGGTCGCCGCGACGCAGAACAAAGCGGCCTGTTACAGGTCGAACCGTCACGTCTGGCGGCCACCGAGCGCGGACAGCTCTTCCTCAACGACTTGCTGCAGAAATTTCTGACATAAGGAAATCGAATGGATCTGATACTCGACCTGCTGGCCACAGTATCCCGCTGGAGCCGCAGCAACCTCTCGGAAATCGCCTTGGCCCTGGTGGGCTGCCTGCTGGTGCTGTTCGGTGCGGATTTCAAAGGCTGGGTCGAGCAGCGCCTGGGCAGCATCGCCGGCGCCTTGCGCGTGCCGCTGATGTCCCTGCTGTGCATGATCGGCAGCGGCGCGGCGCTGATCTACGCCACGCCATGGGTCGTGCGCGGGTTGAGCCAGTTCAACAACTACAGCCTGGCGCCGGTGTTGTTGGTGGTGTTGGTACTCATCGGCGTCGTAGCCGACCGCCGCTGAATTTTTTGACCAACACAAAACCACTTTAGGAGCGAGCCTGCTCGCGATGGTCGTCAACGATGACGCGGGGATTCTGAATGCCCGCGTCGCTCTCGGACTCATCGCGAGCAAGCTCGCTCCTACAGTTTTTACAATGCGCGGCATCGATCTATGCCACGCCATGGGTCGTGAGCGGCTTGAGCCAATTCAACAACTACAGCCTGGCGCCGGTGTTGCTGGTAGTGCTGGTGTTGATTGGCGTCGTCGCAGACCGCCGCTGATTTCCGATACGCAGAAACAACGGTAGGAGCCGGCTTGCTGGCGATGCTGTGTCAGTCAACATCAAGGTGTCTGACATAGCATCGCCAGCAAGCCGGCTCCTACAGATTTACTGCGTTAGTCTTAGGACTGTTTTTCGAACTTCAGATCCCACACGCCATGCCCAAGACGTTCGCCACGGCGTTCGAACTTGGTGATCGGGCGCTCGGCCGGGCGCGGTACGCACTTGCCGTCTTCGGCCAGGTTGCGGTAACCCGGCGCAACGCTCATCACTTCCAGCATGTATTCGGCGTACGGCTCCCAGTCGGTGGCCATGTGCAGAATGCCGCCGACCTTCAACTTGCTGCGCACCAGCTCGGCGAATGACGCCTGAACGATACGGCGCTTGTGGTGACGGCTCTTGTGCCACGGGTCCGGGAAAAACAGCATCAGGCGATCGAGGCTGTTATCGGCCACGCAGCGGTTGAGCACTTCGATGGCATCGCAATCGTAAACCCGCAGGTTGGTCAAACCCTGGGTCAGCACGCCATTGAGCAGCGCCCCGACACCTGGACGGTGCACTTCGACGCCAATGAAATCCTGATCCGGCGCCGCCGCTGCCATTTCCAGCAGCGAATGGCCCATGCCGAAACCGATTTCCAGCGAGCGCGGTGCCGAGCGACCGAACACCTGGTCGAAGTCCACCGGCGCGTCGGCCAGCGGCAGCACGAACAGCGGCGCGCCCTGCTCCAGACCGCGTTGCTGGCCTTCGGTCATGCGCCCGGCGCGCATCACGAAACTCTTGATGCGGCGGTGTTGGCGCTCGTCGCCTTCTTCCGTCTGGATAGGCGTGTCGTTCGATTCAGTCATCAATGGCTCTTACTTGATCAGACCATCCAGCGGCGAAGAGGCGCTGGCATAGAGTTTTTTCGGCATACGGCCGGCGAGGTAGGCCAGGCGGCCTGCGACGATCGCATGTTTCATGGCTTCAGCCATCATGACCGGCTGCTGGGCGTGGGCGATGGCCGAGTTCATCAGCACCGCATCACAACCCAGTTCCATGGCGATGGTGGCGTCGGAAGCGGTACCGACACCGGCATCCACCAGCACCGGAATTTTCGCTTCTTCGAGGATGATCTGCAGGTTGTACGGATTGCAGATCCCCAGGCCCGAACCGATCAGACCGGCCAGCGGCATGACCGCGATGCAGCCGATTTCCGCCAGTTGCCGGGCAATGATCGGATCATCACTGGTGTAGACCATCACGTCGAAGCCTTCCTTGACCAGCGTTTCGGCGGCCTTGAGGGTTTCGATCACGTTGGGGAACAGGGTTTTCTGATCCGCCAGCACTTCCAGCTTCACCAGGTTATGGCCATCGAGCAGCTCACGGGCCAGGCGGCAGGTGCGCACGGCCTCGATAGCGTCGTAGCAACCGGCGGTGTTCGGCAGGAAGGTGTAGCGATCCGGCGACAGCACTTCAAGCAGGTTCGGCTCGCCCTCGATCTGCCCGAGGTTGGTGCGGCGCACGGCGAAAGTGACGATTTCGGCACCCGAGGCTTCGATGGCCTGGCGGGTTTCTTCCATGTCACGGTACTTGCCGGTACCGACCAGCAAACGCGACTGGTAAGTACGACCGGCCAGGACGAAGGGCTTGTCGCTACGAACGATGCTCATGGGAAATCCTCTGTAGGGGTGAGGTTCTTGCAGAATTCTGCGGCCAATCGGCCGAGGCCACTAGCCGCCGCCGATGGCGTGCACCACTTCGACGTTGTCGCCGTCGTTCAACGTGGTGTCTGCGTGCTGGCTGCGCGGGACGATATCCAGATTGAGTTCGACCGCCACCCGGCGTCCGGTCAAGTCCAGACGGGTCAGCAGGGCCGCAACGGTTTCACCGTCGGGCAGTTCAAAGGATTCGCCGTTCAACTGAATGCGCATGCCGGATGCCGCCATCATTTTTAGGGGCAGGCATTCTAGCCCGATCAGTCAGGTCGACCCAAGCCATTCGTCTGTAATGGGGCCCTGTAGGAGCGAGCTTGCTCGCGATGGCCCCGAAAACACCTCGGGGTGTCAGGTTTCCAGCGTTATCGTTGACGTCCATCGCGAGCGAGCTCGCTCCCACAAGATCACGTCAGTCGCCAGGCGGCGAGGCCCAGGCAGAGCCAGCCCGCGAGGAAGGCCAGGCCGCCGAACGGGGTGACGATGCCAAGCTTGCTGATGCCGGTCAGCGTGAGCAGATACAGGCTGCCGGAGAACAGCAGGATGCCGATGGCAAAGGATGCGCCGGCCCATGTGAGCAAACGGCCGGGAATTTGCGTGGCCAGCAGCGCCACGCCCAGCAGCGCCAGGGTGTGCACCAGCTGATAGGTGACGCCGGTATGAAAAATCGTCAGATATTCAGGTGTCAGACGGTTTTTCAGGCCGTGGGCGGCAAAGGCCCCAAGGCCGACACCGGTGAAGCCGAAAAAAGCAGCCAGCATCAGAAAGCCACGCAGCATGCAGAACTCCAGTCAGACTCGATCAACAGGGTCTGTATAATGGCCCGCTCAACGGGTTCGGCCAAGCCATCTATATGCTGCGTATCTATTTTCGTCTTTTCACCAAGGCCGTGCTCTGGTTCATGGGCGGCAGCGTATTGCTGGTGCTGATCTTTCGCGTGGTGCCGCCACCGGGGACGGCGCTGATGGTCGAGCGCAAGATCGAATCCTGGTTCGATGGCGAACCCATTGACCTGCAACGGACCTGGAAACCCTGGGACGAGATCTCCGATGACCTGAAAGTCGCCGTGATTGCCGGGGAAGACCAGAAGTTTTCCGAGCACTGGGGCTTCGATATCGGCGCGATTCAGGCGGCGTTTGCCCATAACGAGCGCGGCGGTTCGATCCGCGGCGCCAGCACCCTGAGCCAGCAAGTCTCGAAAAACCTGTTCCTGTGGTCCGGCCGCAGCTGGCTACGCAAAGGCCTGGAGGCCTGGTTTACCGCGCTGATTGAAGTGCTCTGGCCCAAGCAGCGGATTCTTGAGGTGTATCTCAATAGCGTCGAATGGGATGAAGGGGTGTTTGGTGCAGAGGCAGCAGCCCGATATCACTTCGGTGTAAGCGCCCGCTCCTTGTCCCGCCAACAGGCCAGCTTGCTGGCGGCAGTGTTGCCAAACCCGCGAGTGTGGAGCGCCAGCCATCCGACCTCTTACGTCGCACGGCGTGCGGGCTGGATACGACGGCAGATGAGTCAGCTCGGTGGTGATAGCTATCTGGCAGGCCTCAACGATTCGCGCCGGGCACCCTGGAAGGACTGACGAGGCTTTTGTAGGAGCTGGCTTGCCAGCGAATCAGACGACTCGGTGTGTCAGATATAGCGCCTTCGCTGGCAAGCCAGCTCCTGCAAAAGCAGAACTGCGCGCAATAAAAAACGCCCCGATCATTGATCGGGGCGTTTTTTATTGCGGGTACGCAGCTTACGCGGCGATCGACAACTTGAGCTTGTTCATCGCGCTCTTCTCGAGTTGGCGAATACGCTCAGCCGACACGTTGTACTTCTGCGCCAGGTCGTGCAGCGTGGCTTTTTCTTCCGCCAGCCAGCGCTGGTAGAGGATGTCACGGCTGCGGTCGTCCAGCACTTCCAGCGCTTCGTGCAGGTTGTGGTTGGAGTTGTCGCTCCAGTCGGCGTCTTCCAGTTGACGCGCCGGGTCGTACCGGTGGTCTTCCAGATAGTTGGCCGGCGACTGGAATGCACTGTCGTCGTCCGCTTCGGCAGCCGGGTCGAAGGCCATGTCATGGCCGGTCAGGCGACTTTCCATCTCGCGCACTTCCCGAGGCTCTACACCCAGGCTTTCCGCTACGCGATGGACTTCCTCGTTGTTCAACCAGGCCAGTCGTTTCTTCTGGCTGCGCAGATTGAAGAACAGCTTGCGCTGGGCCTTGGTGGTCGCAACTTTCACGATGCGCCAGTTGCGCAGGATGAACTCGTGGATTTCCGCCTTGATCCAGTGCACGGCAAAGGACACCAGGCGCACGCCCATTTCCGGGTTGAAGCGCTTCACGGCCTTCATCAGGCCGACGTTGCCTTCCTGGATCAGGTCAGCCTGAGCCAGACCGTAGCCGGAATAGCTACGGGCGATATGTACGACAAAACGCAGGTGGGCGAGCACCATCTGCCGAGCCGCCCCCAAATCCTGCTCATAATAGAGACTCTCGGCCAGTTCACGCTCCTGCTCCGGCGACAGCAATGGAATGCTGTTGACGGTGTGCACATAGGCCTCCAGGTTCGCACCCGGGACCAGAGCATATGCAGGTTGCAAAGAATTGGTCATACGAAAAAACCTCCGACTTACAAACTCGTGCAGTTCAGCACTGCGAAAATTGACCGGAAACCGAAAGACAAGTTCCCAAAAACGCTGAAAGGTCAATACGAGCAAAATGATACTACTTAGGCGCAAGCTCCCTCAGGTGGCGTGCGACTGCAATCCATGCACCGATATACCCCAACAGCACCGCGCCAAGCAAGAGAGACAGACCGTCGGCAACTGGCACTCCAGCCAGCGCAAAGTCACTGCCATACAAACCGGCCAGCCCCACCACCGCGTCGTTCAGCCAGTCAAGACCGAACGCCAGTACGCCCCAAGACAGAATCCCCGCACCGAAGCCATACAACGCGCCCATATATAGAAAGGGCCTGCGTACATAGCTGTCAGTGCCGCCAACCAGTTTAATCACTTCTATCTCTGTGCGGCGGTTTTCAATATGAAGACGAATGGTATTGCCTATCACCAAAAGTAATGCAGAAACCAGAAGCACGGTCAGACCGAAGACAAAACGGTCACCCAGCTTGAGGATGGCGGCCAGACGCTCGACCCAGACTAAATCAAGTTGCGCCTGCTGTACCTTTGGCAACTCGGAAAGTTTTTGTCTTAATGCTTCAAGGGCCGGCTTGTCGACTTCAGTCGGCGTTACCAACACCACGCCCGGCAGCGGATTTTCCGGCAGCTCCTTGAGCGCCTCGCCCAGACCGGACTGTTGCTGGAACTCTTCCAGCGCCTGCTCCCGGCCAACATATTCGGCATCGGCGACGCCAGGCATGCCCTTGATCTGATCGCGCAACGCCTCGCCTTGCGCCGGGCTCGCCTCGATTTCCAGATACAGGGAAATCTGTGCCGCGCGCTGCCAGGAACCACCCAGACGCTCGACGTTACTTAGCAAAAGTGACAGGCCCATGGGCAAACTCAGGGCCACCGCCATCACCATGCAGGTGAAAAAACTACCGATGGGTTGTTTGCCCAAGCGCCGCAGACTGTCCACCAGGCTGGCACGATGGCTTTCGATCCAGGCACGGAACAACGTGGCGAAGTCCGGCCCGTCGTCATCGTCGTGTTTTTTCTTTTGCGGTTGCGGATCGGCGGCTTTCGGGGCCACGCGCTCGGAAACCTTCGGGCTGCGGGTAGCACTCATACGGCAGCCTCCCCATCGCCGATCAATCGGCCGCGTTGCAGGGTCAGCATGCGGTGACGCATGCGAGCGATCAGGGCCAGGTCGTGACTGGCAATCAGCACACTGGTACCCAGACGGTTGATGTCTTCGAACACACCCATGATTTCGGCGGCCAGACGCGGGTCGAGGTTACCGGTCGGTTCGTCCGCCAGCAACAAAGCCGGACGATGGACGATGGCGCGGGCGATACCGACGCGCTGTTGCTGACCGGTGGACAGGTCGCCCGGGTACAGATCGGTTTTATCCGACAGCGCCACGCGCTCCAGTGCCGAGTCCACGCGCTTGGCGATCTCGGCCTTGGACAGGCCCAGGATCTGCAAAGGCAACGCGACGTTATTGAACACCGTGCGATCGAACAGCAACTGGTGATTCTGGAACACCACGCCGATCTGCCGACGCAGGAAAGGAATCTGCGCGTTACTGATGGTGCTCAGGTCTTGCCCGGCGAGCAGCAACTTGCCGCTGGTCGGGCGCTCCATGGCCAGCAACAGGCGCAACAGTGTGCTTTTACCGGCGCCGGAATGGCCGGTGACAAACAGAAACTCGCCACGACGGACTCGAAAGCTCAGCTCATGCAAGCCGACGTGACCGTTCGGGTAGCGCTTACCGACCTGTTCGAAACGAATCATGAACGCTCCCGCTCGGCAAACAATGCCTGGACAAAGGGTTCTGCTTCAAAGGTACGCAAATCGTCGATGCCTTCACCGACGCCGATGTAGCGAATCGGCAGGCCGAATTGCTTGGCCAGGGCGAAAATTACCCCGCCTTTCGCGGTGCCGTCGAGCTTGGTCAGCGCCAGGCCAGTCAGTTCAACGGTCTGGTTGAATTGCTTGGCCTGGTTGATGGCGTTCTGGCCGGTGCCAGCATCAAGTACCAACAGCACTTCGTGCGGTGCATCGGCGTCGAGCTTGCCGATTACCCGGCGAACTTTTTTCAGCTCTTCCATCAGGTTGTCTTTGGTGTGCAGGCGACCGGCGGTGTCGGCGATCAGCACATCGATGCCACGAGCCTTGGCGGCCTGCACGGCGTCGAAGATCACCGAAGCCGAGTCAGCGCCAGTGTGCTGCGCGATCACCGGGATCTTGTTGCGCTCGCCCCAGACCTGCAACTGCTCCACCGCCGCCGCACGGAAGGTATCGCCGGCCGCCAGCATGACTTTCTTGCCTTCCAGCTGCAGTTTCTTCGCCAGCTTGCCGATGGTGGTGGTCTTGCCGGCACCATTGACGCCAACCACCAGAATCACGAACGGCTTGTTCTGCGAGATGACTTTCAGCGGCTGCTCGACAGGCTTGAGCATGGCGGCCAGTTCGGCCTGCAGGGATTTGTACAGGGCATTGGCGTCGGCCAGCTCTTTGCGCGCGACCTTCTGCGTCAAACGCTGAATGATCACCGACGTGGCTTCTACACCGACATCAGCGGTCAGCAAACGCGTCTCGAGATCCTCAAGCAGCTCGTCATCAATGACTTTCTTGCCCAGAAACAGGCTGGCCATGCCTTCGCCAATACTGGCGCTGGTCTTGGACAGGCCTTGCTTGAGACGGGCAAAGAAACCGGCCTTGGTTTCTTCGGTGCGTGCCGGCGCGGCCGGGGTTTCGACCGGAGCCGGGACGGGAGCAGCTGCTGCAACAACCGGGACTACCGGGGCTAAGACGGGCGGAGCAACCGGTGCAGGTACAGGTGCAGGTGCAGCCACAACGACGGGTGCCACCACCGGCTCGACCACAGGCGCATGGACCGGTGCCGGCGTGAACGCTGCCGGGGCCGGAATCGGCGGGGTCACATGGGGCGCCAAATCATTCTCGACCAGCGCCACCGGCTCTTCCGCCACAGGTAGGGTCAACCATGGCTCGGCAGAGGTAATCAGCGGCTGCCCGATGATTTCGCGGGCAGGTTCGGCCTGCTGTTGCAGCACCGGCTCGGCAGTCGGCAGGACCACTGGCGCGGGCGTTTCTTCTATTACCGCAGCCGCGACAGGCGCTGGCTCAGGAATGGGTTGTGGCTGTTCGACGGCGGGTTCCTGCGGCTTTTTGCGCAGCCATCCGAACAGGCTTTTCTTCTCGCCAGCCGCAGCTGGGGTCTTCTTGTCGTCGTTGGAACCAAACATGGAGGACGGCTATCTCACGGTAGCGACGCGCCAATGGCGCCCCGGCAAATAAATATTCGATGCAGAACAGACTGTGATTGACCCAGCTTGTTCACGCGCAACATTTTGTCGAGGTGCGAACGGCACCTCACGGAAACGTTTTAACGAAGGACTAAAGCAGCAAAATCGGCGAAAAAGCAGAGTTTAGTTGATAAATTCCAACTTTCTGCTGCAAACCCATACAACCTGATCAAACGCAAAGGCCTGATAGGCGTGGCCGCCAGTAAAACGGATCAGTATCCTAGCACCCTCTCGCCCGCTGACGCTAAGAACAAGCGGGCAGCCCCAAAGGTTTGAAAACGAATGAATGCTCTTGCCCGCCGCGCCGCAGGCCTGCTGCTCAGCACAGTTTGCCTGCCCCTTTCGGCCCTGGCTGCCGACCCGCAACCCACCCACGAATTCACCCTCGACAATGGCCTGAAGGTAGTCGTGCGTGAAGACCACCGTGCGCCCGTGGTGGTTTCCCAGGTCTGGTACAAAGTTGGCTCCAGCTACGAGACGCCGGGCAATACCGGCCTGTCCCACGCTCTGGAACACATGATGTTCAAGGGCAGCGGGAAAGTTGGCCCCGGCGAAGCCTCGCTGATTCTGCGCGACCTCGGCGCCGAAGAGAATGCATTCACCAGCGACGACTTCACCGCGTACTACCAGGTGCTGGCCCGCGACCGCCTGGGCGTAGCCTTCGAGCTGGAGGCCGACCGCATGGCCAGCCTGCGCTTGCCGGCCGACGAGTTCGCCAAGGAAATCGAGGTCATCAAGGAAGAACGTCGCCTGCGCACCGACGACAAGCCGATGTCCAAGGCCTATGAACGTTTCAAGGCCATGGCCTACCCGGCCAGCGGCTATCACACGCCGACCATCGGCTGGATGGCCGACCTTGAGCGAATGAACGTCGAAGAGCTGCGCCACTGGTACCAGACCTGGTACGTACCGAACAACGCCACATTGGTGGTCGTCGGCGACGTGACGCCTGACGAAGTCAAGGCGCTGGCCCAGCGCTATTTTGGCCCGATCGCCAAGCGTGATGTGCCAGTCGCGAAAAAACCGCTGGAACTGGCCGAACCCGGCGAGCGCCAGATCACCCTGCACGTGCAGACCCAACTGCCCAGCCTGATGCTGGCCTTCAACGTGCCGGGCATAGCCACCGCAGACGACAAACGCCTGGTCAATGCCCTGCGCCTGATCTCGGCGCTGCTCGATGGCGGCTACAGCGGGCGCATCCCGACGCAGCTGGAACGCGGAGAAGAACTGGTGTCAGGCGGCTCGTCGAGTTACGACGCCTATACCCGTGGCGACAGTCTCTTCACCCTGTCGGCATCGCCAAACTCACAGAAGCACAAAACCATCGCCCAGGCGCAAGCCGGTTTGTGGAAGCTGCTCGACCAACTGAAAACCACCGCGCCTACCGCCGAAGAGCTGGAGCGTGTACGCGCACAAGTCATTGCCGGCCTGGTCTACGAACGCGACTCGATCACCAGCCAGGCCACCGCCATCGGCCAACTGGAAACCGTCGGCCTGTCCTGGAAGCTGATGGACACCGAACTGGCCGACCTGGAAAGTGTGACACCGCAAGACATCCAGAAAGCCGCCAAGCTGTATTTCACCCGCGAACGTCTCAGCGTCGCCCATGTACTGCCTCTGGAGACGACTCATGAGTGAGCGTAAACCCTCCCGCCTGGCCCTGATCGGCCTGGTCGCCGTTGCCGTTATCGGTTCCGCCGCGTTCTATTTGTCGCGCCCTGGCCAAACCAACGCCAGCGAAGCCCTGGACAAGGCCAAGGCCAGCCAGAAGCTGCAATCGCTCACCGAACTCGACGGCAAGGCACCGGACCACCGCAAGCTCGACGTGCAGACCTGGAACACCGCTGAAGGCACCAAGGTGCTGTTTGTCGAAGCCCATGAGCTGCCAATGTTCGACATGCGCCTGATCTTCGCCGCCGGCAGCAGCCAGGACGGCAATGCACCGGGGGTGGCGGTGTTGACCAACGCCATGCTCAACGAAGGCGTGGCCGGGAAAGATGTCGGTGCCATTGCCCAGGGCTTCGAAGGCCTGGGTGCCGATTTCGGCAACGGCGCTTATAAGGACATGGCAATCGCTTCGCTGCGCAGCCTGAGTGCCAAGGACAAGCGCGAGCCGGCCCTGAAGCTGTTTGCCGAAGTCATCGGCAAGCCGACTTTCCCTGCCGATTCGCTGGCCCGCATCAAGAACCAGATGCTCGCCGGTTTCGAATACCAGAAACAGAACCCCGGCAAACTGGCCAGCCTGGAACTGATGAACCGCTTGTACGGTGATCACCCGTACGCACATGCCAGCGATGGTACGGCGAAAACCGTACCGACGATTACCGCGGCACAACTGCGTGCGTTCCACGAGAAAGCCTACGCAGCAGGTAACGTGGTGATCGCGCTGGTCGGCGACCTGTCCCGCGCAGAAGCCGAGGCGATAG
Source organism: Pseudomonas sp. GM55 (assembly GCF_000282395.1). Classification (NCBI taxonomy): domain Bacteria; kingdom Pseudomonadati; phylum Pseudomonadota; class Gammaproteobacteria; order Pseudomonadales; family Pseudomonadaceae; genus Pseudomonas; species Pseudomonas sp. GM55. The sequence goes on from NZ_AKJJ01000072.1 coordinate 89,091, forward strand.
CCGCACAGGTTTCCAGCGCCCTGCCAAAAGGCCCGGCCTTGCCGAAAATCGCGCAGCCTGTCGAGCCCAAGGCTGGCGTCAACCATATCGAGTTCCCGTCCAAGCAGACCAACCTGATGCTCGCGCAACTGGGCATCGACCGCGACGACCCGGACTACGCGGCGTTGTCCATGGGTAACCAGATTCTCGGTGGCGGCGGCTTCGGCACCCGGTTGATGAGCGAAGTGCGCGAGAAGCGCGGCCTGACTTACGGCGTGTATTCAGGCTTCACGCCGATGCAGGCGCGTGGCCCGTTCATGATCAACCTGCAAACCCGTGCCGAGATGAGCGAAGGCACCCTCAAACTGGTGCAGGATGTACTGGCCGACTACCTTAAAACCGGCCCGACCGAAAAGGAGCTCGATGACGCCAAGCGTGAACTGGCCGGCAGCTTCCCACTGTCTACCGCCAGCAATGCCGATATCGTCGGCCAGCTGGGCGCCATCGGTTTCTACAACCTGCCGTTGAGCCACCTGGAAGACTTCATGCAACAGTCCCAGGACTTGACCGTCGAGCAGGTCAAAGCCGCCATGAACAAACACCTGAGCACGGACAAAATGGTCATCGTCAGCGCTGGCCCGACCGTGCCGCAACAGCCGTTACCGGCCCCTACTGATAAACCTTCCGAGCAGCCGCTCGGGGTTCCGGAGCATTAATGGCCCATCCTAAAAAACCCGCCAAAAACGTCCACAACGGCGTAAACCAACTACGCATCATCGGTGGCGAATGGCGCAGCCGGAAGCTGAGCTTCCCCGACGCCCCGGGCCTGCGCCCGACGCCGGACCGCGTGCGTGAAACCCTGTTCAACTGGCTCGCGCCGTACGTGCCGGGCGCCAAGGTGCTCGACCCGTTCACGGGTAGTGGCGCACTGTTCCTCGAAGCCTTGTCCCGTGGCGCCGCCATGGGCCAGGCGCTGGACGCCAGCAGCCTTGCGGTATCAAGCCTGAAGGAACACCTGGGCACACTGCGTTGCACCAACGGCCAGGTCCAGACCGCAGACGCCCTGCGCTATCTGGAAACCCAGACCGCAACGGCCTACGACCTGGTGTTCCTCGATCCGCCGTTCAACCAGAATCTGTTGCCCGCCGTTTGCAAGTTGCTCGAAGAGCGCCAATGGCTGGCCGAAGATGCCTGGGTGTACACCGAAAGCGAGTCCGCGCCGTCGACCCTGGGCCTGCCACAGAACTGGCGCCTGCACCGGGAGCAGAAATCCGGGCGCGTCTACTACTCGTTGTGGCAACGTATGGCAGAGATCGCCGGTTAACCGACCGGCCTGAAAAAGGTGCGTACCCGCTACGCACCGCTGCATCGAGAATGATCGTGTCTCATCCGCCAGAACGCTTCACCCCCGCCTTCGGCCTCGGCAACCCGCACTTGCAAACCTTGTGGGGGCCGCTGTGGCGTAAAACCGTGCACATCGGCCGCGAACGCGAACGCCTGTGGCTTGAAGATGGCGATTTTCTCGATCTGGACTGGCACGGCCCGCACAGCGCCGACGCGCCTTTAGTGCTGGTGTTGCACGGGCTCACCGGTTCGTCGAACTCGCCCTACGTAGCCGGCATGCAAAAGGCCCTGGGCGACCGGGGCTGGGCCAGCGTCGCGCTGAACTGGCGCGGTTGCTCGGGCGAACCCAATCTGTTGCCGCGCAGTTACCATTCCGGTGCCAGTGAAGACCTGGCCGAAACCATCCGGCACTTGCGGGCCAAACGGCCTCTCGCGCCACTGTATGCAGTGGGTTACTCCCTGGGCGGCAATGTCCTGCTCAAGCACTTGGGCGAAACCGGCAGCGACAGCGGCGTGACGGGCGCCGTGGCGGTGTCGGTACCGTTCCGCCTGGACCAGTGCGCCGACCGTATCGGCCAAGGCTTCTCCAGGGTTTACCAGGCGCACTTCATGCGCGAGATGGTCGCCTACATCAAGAACAAGCAGCGACAGTTCCAGCACGACGGACACGAGGAGGGCCTGGCAGCCCTGGCGGCCCTCGGATCACTGGAAAACATGCGCACGTTCTGGGATTTCGACGGTCGCGTCACCGCGCCACTGCACGGTTTCTCCGATGCCGCGGATTACTATCGCCGCGCCTCCAGCCGCTATTTCCTCGGCGAAATTCGCACGCCAACCTTGATGATCCAGGCTGCCGACGACCCCTTCGTGTTTCCCCACAGCCTGCCGCACGTCGATGAGTTGTCTGCTTGCACGCAATTCGAACTGCAAGCCAAGGGTGGGCATGTCGGTTTCGTCGACGGCACGCTCAGGCAACCGGGTTATTATCTTGAACGGCGCATCCCCGAGTGGCTGGCCGCCGTAGGGCGCGCTTGAATCATGGACGCGGACCAGGGCGAGTCAATCCACTTCTGGCAAACCCCGCCACTGGCCGGGGTCGAGTTGTTGTCCGCCCGCTACATCGATCATCGCTTCGCCCCCCATGTGCATGACGGCTATGTAATCGGCATGATCATGGCCGGTGCCCAGCGCTATCGCTATCGCGGCGCCGAACACCTGGCGGGCAGCGGCACGCTGGTGCTGATCAACCCCGATGAATTGCACACCGGTCACAAAGGTACCGAGGATGGCTGGCTGTACCGGGCGTTTTATCCGGACAGTGAACAGATACTCTCGCTGTTGGCCGAACTCGAACTGCCGACCCACAACCCGCCAGCCTTCGGCGCCACGCTGTATCGCGACCAGGATCTGGTGAACGGTTTCTGTCAATTGCACCGCTTGCTGGAAAGCCCTGCCACCGCGCTGCAACAGCAAACCGCCTGGCGCGAGCTGATGCTGTCGCTGTTACAACGCCATGCGGCAGTCCCCGATGCCGCTAAACCCGGCAAGGAACATCGGGCCGTGAGCCTGGCCAAGGAACTGCTGCACGCGCAACTGGCAGCACCGCCTTCACTGGAGACACTGGCGGCGGCGGTCAACCTTTCGCCCTTCCATTTCGCCCGGGTGTTCCGCCGGGCCACCGGCATGCCACCGCACACTTGGCTGATACAGCAGCGCATCGCCCGGGCGCGAGGGTTATTGCAAAGTGGTTGTTTGCCGCTGGAAGTCGCGACGCAACTGGGATTTGCCGACCAGAGCCATCTGAGTCGGCAGTTCAAGCAGGTGTATGGGGTTGGCCCGGGGGCGTATCGCAGTGCAAAGCGGGGACTTGAGGCTTGACCAGATCCCACAAACACCATCCATTTCTGTGGGAGCGGGCTTGCCCGCGATGGCGGCTTAACGATCAGCATCAATATTGAATGTGATGGCTCCATCGCGAGCAGGCTCGCTCCCACAAAGTTATGTGGTGTTTATTCGCCTGTGGCGACGCCCCGCGCAGGCTCGTTGATCCATTCGCTCCACGACCCGGCATACAACGAACCCAACGGATAACCAGCCAGACACAACGCAAACAGGTTGTGACACGCCGTCACGCCGGAGCCGCAGTACGCCACCAGCTCATTCGGCGAGCGATCCCCCAGTTTGGCGGCGAAGCGCTGCTTGAGTTGATCGGCCGGCAGGAAACGTCCGTCACTGCCCAGGTTGTCAGTAAATGCCGCGCACTGGGCACCGGGAATATGCCCGGCAACCGGATCGATCGGCTCCACTTCACCCTTGAAACGCGGCAGTGCACGGGCATCCAGCAGGGTCAGTTCCGGCCGGGAGAGGCGCTTTTGCAGCTGCTCGGCACTGATCAGCAACGCTGTGTCAGGACTGCCGGTGAAAGAGCCACGGACGATATCTGGCGCATCCAGACTCAGTGGCAAACCAGCCGCATGCCAGGCCTTGAGACCGCCATCGAGGATGAACACACCGTCGCGCTTGCCCAACCATGCCAGCAACCACCAGGCCCGCGCCGCATAGGCACCCGGACCGTCGTCATACAGAACCACTTCGCTATCGGCATTGATGCCCCAGGCTTGCAGGCGCTCGATCAACTGCGCCGGCTCGGGCAACGGATGGCGCCCGGTCACGCCCTTGACCACGGCGCCACTCAGATCATGCTCAAGGTCGGCATAGCTCGAACCGGCAATGTGCCCTTCGGCATAGCTGCGCTGACCGTAATCCGGGTCTTCGAGAGCAAAACGACAATCCAGAATCACCAGCCCCGGCTGGTCCTTTTTCAGGTCCAGTGCTTGCGGGCTGATCAATTGCGCAATGGGCATAGCGGGCTCCTGTGATTTTTATCGGCTTTCGATCCTACGACACTTCCTCGAGCGCCTGGGCCAAGGGTACGTAAAACTCTTCGAACAAGGCGTTGACCGCATCGCGGGCCTGATCCGTGACAAACCCGGCTTCCAGCACCAGCACCTGATACACCCCGCGTTTAATGGCCTGTTCGCTCAGGTGGCTGGAGTTCTCCCGCGTGGTGCACAGGAAACGCACCCAGGACGTGAGGATGATCCAGGCATTGAGCGTCAGGGATTCGATTTGCACCTTGTCCATCTTCAGGATGCCGGCAGCGACAAAACCTTCGTAGATCGCCGAACCCTGGATCAGGCAGCGTTGGGAGAAGCGTCGATAGCGGTCGGCCAGGTCGGGATCGCTGTCGAGCAAATGTTCGAGATCGCGATGCAGAAACCGGTAGCGCCACATCGCCGCCAGCAGCTCCTTGAGGTAGAAGCGCTTGTCTTCCACCGTGGCGGCGCGGCCCTGGGGCGGGCGCAGGAAGCTGTCCACCAGGCTTTCGTACTCGCTGAACAGCACGGCGATGATCGCCTGCTTGTTCGGGAAGTGGTAGTACAGGTTGCCCGGGGAAATGTCCATGTGGGCAGCAATGTGGTTGGTGCTGATGCTGCGCTCGCCCTGTTGATTGAACAGCTCCAGGCTGTTCTGCACGATGCGCTCGCTGGTTTTGATCCGTGGGGCCATGGCTTGAGCTTTAATTCAGAGTGCGTTGACGGGCATCTTAGATCTATCCGCGAGCGGATAAAACAAAGCTGTTCCTGGATGTCATTTGACTTTTTAGAGCATAGACTCTAAAAAGTATCTCATTACAATAAATCCGGAGCCGACCATGACTGCTGAGATTTCCTACATGCAGAACCTGCAGCAGCCGCTGGAAGAGCTTCAGGCCCTGTTTGTCGCCCAGCGTGCCGCGTACGCCGCCAACCCGATGCCACCGGCTGCGCAGCGCCAACAATGGCTCAAGGCACTAAAGGATTTATTGAGCAATGAACGCCAGGCCCTGATCGATGCGATCAGTCAGGACTTCAGCCATCGCAGCGCCGATGAAACCCTGCTCGCCGAACTGATGCCCAGCCTGCACGGCATCCATTACGCCAGCCGTCACCTCAAGGGTTGGATGCGCGCTTCACGACGCAAGGTCGGTGCTGCCTTCCAGCCAGCTTCGGCGAAAGTGGTTTATCAGCCGCTGGGCGTGGTCGGGGTCATCGTGCCGTGGAACTACCCACTGTACCTGGCCATCGGTCCGTTGGTCGGCGCGTTGTCGGCGGGCAATCGGGCGATGCTCAAGCTCAGTGAGTCAACGCCCGCGACCGGCCTGCTGCTGAAGCAACTGCTGGCGCGGATCTTCCCCGAAGACCTGGTTTGCGTGGTCCTGGGCGAGGCTGATATGGGCGTGGCGTTTTCACGCCTGCCGTTCGATCACCTGCTGTTCACCGGCGCCACCAGCATCGGCAAACACGTGATGCGCGCCGCTGCGGAAAATCTGACACCGGTGACCCTGGAACTGGGCGGCAAGTCCCCGGCCATCGTTTCCCGGGATGTGCCGCTCAAGGACGCCGCCGAGCGCATCGCCTTCGGCAAGACCCTCAATGCCGGCCAGACCTGCGTGGCCCCGGACTATGTGCTGGTGCCGGAGGATCGCGTCGGAGGTTTCGTCGAAGCCTATCGCACAGCCGTCCGTGGGTTTTATCCGACGCTGGCCGACAATCCGGACTACACCGCGATCATCAATGAACGACAACTGACACGCCTCAATGGTTACGTCAGCGACGCCACCAGCAAGGGTGCGCTGCTGATGCCGCTGTTCGATCAGGGCCAGGGCCGCCGCATGAGCCATAGCCTGCTGCTCAATGTCACTGACGACATGACGGTGATGCAGGACGAAATCTTCGGGCCGCTGTTGCCGATCGTGCCGTACAAGGATCTGGACCAGGCATTTGCCTACATCAACCAGCGCCCTCGCCCACTGGCGCTCTATTACTTCGGCTACAACAAGCGCGAACAGCAGCGCGTGCTGCACGAAACCCATTCCGGTGGCGTGTGCCTGAACGACACACTGCTGCACGTCGCCCAGGACGACATGCCGTTCGGCGGCATCGGCGCCTCGGGCATGGGCCACTACCACGGCCATGAAGGCTTCCTGACATTCAGCAAGGCCAAGGGCGTGTTGATCAAACAGCGGTTCAACGCGGCGAAGCTGATCTACCCGCCTTACGGAAAATCCATCCAGAAGCTGATCCAGAAGCTGTTCATCCGCTAACGATTATCACCGTCAGGTAATAACAATAATGAACCCAAGCCTGTCCGATTCACCCGCGCTGTCACGGCGCGGGTTGCTTAAATTCAGCCTCGGCGCCACAGCTTTCCTCGCCACCGCCGGGCTCGGAGCCAGCCTCAGCGGTTGTTCGTCAAGTGTCCCGGCCAGTGGCTTCACCACGTTACGCAGCGGCGACCTGCCGTTTTTGCGGGCGCTGATTCCGGTCATGCTCGAGGGTGCCGTGACCTCCGAACGGATGCCCGAGGCTGTCGAAGGCACACTGAAAAGCCTGGATTACAGCCTCGCCCACCTGTCGCCGGAAATGCTCAAGCTGACCCAACAACTGTTCGATGTGCTGGGCATGGCCGTGACCCGCGGACCGCTGACCGGAATCTGGGGCAGTTGGGAAAACGCCAGCGCCGACGATATCCGGCATTTTCTCGATCGCTGGGAAAACAGCTCGTTGAGCCTGTTGCGCATGGGCCACAGTTCCTTGCTGCAACTGGTGATGATGGCCTGGTACGGACGCAAGGAGTCGTGGGCGCATTGCGGGTATCCCGGGCCGCCGACCGTTTAAAACTCTGCACAAAACCTGTGGGAGCGTGGCTTGCCCGCGATGGCGCCAGTTGCCTCACCACCGCATCCAAAATAATAAAGAGAACCTGAAAGATGCCCGTACCCGACCCGTTCCGCGAAGGCATGGCCCGAGGCTGGAAAACCTACGACGGCTCGCAACTGACCCAAGACCTGACACTCGAAGCGGACGTGGCGATCATCGGCAGCGGTGCCGGCGGCGGCACCACGGCTGAAATCCTCAGCGCGGCTGGCTACAAGGTGTTGTTGATCGAGGAAGGCCCACTCAAGACCAGCAGCGACTTCAAGATGCTCGAAGACCAGGCCTACGCCAGCCTTTATCAGGAAGGCATCGGCCGCATGAGCAAGGACGGGGCGATCACCATCCTCCAGGGCCGGGCGGTGGGCGGCACCACGCTGATCAACTGGACCTCCAGTTTCCGCACTCCGGAGCCGACCCTGGAACACTGGGCCAAAGAGCACAGCGTCAAGGGCCACAGCCCAGCGGAAATGGCGCCATGGTTCGAAAAAATGGAGCAACGCCTGGGCGTCGCGCCGTGGATGGTGCCACCCAACGCCAACAATGATGTGATCCGCAAGGGCTGCCAGGCGCTGGGCTACAGCTGGCACGTCATTCCGCGCAACGTTCGCGGCTGCTGGAACCTCGGATACTGTGGCATGGGCTGCCCGACCAACGCCAAGCAATCGATGATGGTCACCACCATTCCAGCCACCCTGGAAAAAGGTGGTGAACTGCTTTACCTGGCCCGCGCCGAAAAACTCATGATCAGCGGCGATCAGGTCACCAGCCTGCAATGTTCGGCGATGGATGAACGCTGCGTCGCACCGACCGGGCGCACCATCACGGTCAAGGCGCGGCATTTCGTGCTGGCCGGGGGTGGCATCAACAGCCCGGCCTTGCTGATGCGCTCCGGGGCACCCGACCCGCACAAGCGCCTTGGCAAACGTACGTTCCTGCACCCGGTGAACATGTCCGCCGCGTTGTTCGACGAAGTGGTCAACCCGTTCTACGGCGCTCCACAGTCGATCTATTCCGACCATTTCCAATGGCAGGACGGTACCACCGGCAAGATGTCCTACAAACTGGAAGTCCCGCCCCTGCACCCGGCGCTGGCCACGACACTGCTCGGTGGTTTCGGTCAGGAAAACTCGCAGCACATGGCCAACCTGCCCCATACCCACGCCATGCTGGCGTTGCTGCGGGACGGTTTTCACCCGGACAGCACCGGCGGCAGCGTCGAATTGCGCAGCGACGACACGCCGGTGCTGGATTATCAGCTCTCGCCTTATGCCTGGGATGGATTGCGCCGGGCCTTCCATACCATGGCCGAGATCCAGTTTGCCGGTGGCGCCAAAGCCATCATGCCAATGCACGCCGATGCCCGTTACGTGAAGACCCTCGCCGAAGCCCGCACACTGATCGACGGCCTGAGCCTGGAGTTGTACCGCACGCGCCTGGGCAGCGCCCATGTGATGGGCGGTTGCGCCATGGGCGAAAGCCCGGAAACTGCGGTGACCGACAGCCTCGGCCGGCATCATCAACTGGGCAATCTGTCGATCCACGACGGCTCGCTGTTCCCCACCAGCATTGGCGCCAACCCGCAGCTGTCGGTCTACGGACTGACGGCGCAACTGGCGACATCCCTGGCCGAGCGTTTAAAAAATCCATGAAAATGACGATTATTCCCATCGTCTATAGTGCTTTCTTACCCAACAGGCGACTTGGCCGACCGGGAAGGCTGCGATACCATCCGACTCCCCAACGGATTCCCGCCAGGACGACGCGATGAACCGAGTGTTGTACCCAGGTACCTTCGACCCTATTACCAAGGGCCATGGCGATCTGGTCGAACGCGCCTCGCGCCTGTTCGATCACGTGATCATCGCCGTTGCCGCGAGCCCGAAGAAAAATCCGCTGTTTCCTCTGGAACAACGGGTAGAACTGGCGCGCGAGGTCACAAAACATTTGCCGAACGTTGAAGTCGTCGGTTTCTCGACGCTGCTGGCGCACTTCGCCAAAGAGCAGAATGCCAACGTGTTCCTGCGTGGTTTGCGCGCGGTGTCGGACTTCGAATACGAATTCCAGCTGGCCAACATGAACCGCCAGTTGGCGCCGGATGTGGAAAGCCTGTTCCTGACTCCGTCCGAACGTTATTCGTTCATCTCCTCGACGCTGGTCCGTGAAATTGCTGCCCTGGGCGGCGATATCACCAAGTTCGTGCACCCTGTGGTGGCGGACGCCCTTACACTACGATTCAAAAAGTAATACACGACTGTAGGAGCCGGCTTGCTGGCGATCAATACAACGCTGTGCACCTGACACACCGCCATCGCCAGCAAGCCGGCTCCTACAGAACGTCGCGCCCGCGTGCATAGCGCCCACCAATGCGGCACAATTAAGTGCATTGGTTTATTACGCCCGGGCCTGCCGCCCCGGCTGGAGTTAGCATGTCCCTGATCATCACCGACGATTGCATCAACTGCGACGTCTGCGAACCCGAGTGCCCGAACGCCGCCATTTCCCAAGGCGAAGAGATCTACGTGATCGACCCGAACCTGTGCACCCAGTGTGTCGGCCACTACGACGAACCGCAGTGCCAGCAGGTCTGCCCGGTGGATTGCATTCCACTGGACGAAGCCCATCCGGAGACTCAAGAGCAGTTGATGGAGAAGTACCGGAAAATTACCGGTAAGGTTTGAGTCATCTGGCACCTGCTCGGACGCCATCGCTGGCAAGCCAGCTCCTACAGATGAATTTGCTCACGGACAAATTGTAGGAGCCGGCTTGCCGGCGAAGCTCTTGAGCTCTTCAGCTCTGACAGCGCGGGCAAAAAACGCTGGCGCGCTGCCCGAGCTTCACTTCCCGCAGGCCCGTGCCACAGACTTTGCAGTGTTCGCCGCCGCGACCGTACACGAACAGTTCCTGCTGGAAGTAACCTGGCTGACCGTCACCACCGATAAAGTCCCGCAGCGTGGTACCTCCGCGTTCGATGGCGGCCGCCAGGATGCGCTTGATCTCGATTGCCAGTTTCAAATACCGCGCCCGGGAAATGCTCCTGGCTTCGCGGCGCGGGTCGATTCCAGCGGCGAACAACGCTTCGGTCGCATAGATATTGCCGACGCCCACCACCACCGCGTTATCCATGATGAACGGCTTGACCGCCATCGAACGTCCACGGGACAGCTGGAACAGGCGCTCGCCGTCGAACAGGTCGGTCAGTGGTTCCGGCCCCAGGCGGATCAGCAACTCATGATTGAGCGGATCGAGGCTCCAGAGCATTGCGCCGAAGCGCCTCGGGTCGGTGTAACGCAGGGCCAGGCCCGACTCCAGTTCGATGTCCACATGCTCATGCTTGGCCGCCGGCAACCCGGCCTCCACCAGACGCAAATTGCCTGACATGCCCAAATGGCTGATCAAGGTGCCGACTTCGGCATTGATCAGCAGGTATTTGGCGCGCCGCTCCACCAGTACGATGCGCTGCCCGGACAACCGCACATCGAGGTCTTCGGGGATAGGCCAGCGCAAGCGACGATCACGCACGATCACCCGGCTGACACGCTGGCCTTCCAGGTACGGCGCGATGCCGCGACGGGTGGTTTCGACTTCTGGCAATTCAGGCATGGTGCTCTCGGATCAGGCTCATGGCCTGGAAAGTTCCGACACTCAGCGATGAGTGCCGAGGTCGCGGATCGTCTGCTTGAGGGTCTCGAAGTCGTAGTCCGAGAGGCCGACATAATCGAGCACCAGCGGCGCGATGCTGTTCCACTCGTGATCTTCGCTCTGATTGCCCAGCACCCGGTGCGACGCGCAAATGTGTTCGGCCATCTTCAGGATCGACAGCAGGTTCTTCAACGAACTGTTGCGCGAAGATTCATCGCTGAAGATCGCCAGGGCATTGTGGTGATTGGCGATCGCAGCACTCACGTGCTCCGGCAGGCGCCAGGACTTGGCGGTGAAATACCCGACCACCGAATGATTGGTATTGAACACCTGATTCTCCGTGTCCACCACCCGGCATTCGGCACTGGCGTTGGCATAGGCCTGTTCCAGAACGCCCATATACTCGGGGAAACGCTGGAGCATCAAGGGTACGCCGCAATCGTGGAACAAACCCAGCGCGTAAGCTTCATCGCCATTTTCAACGCCGATGCGCTTGGCCAGGGTCAGGCAGGTCATTGCCACGTCCTGGGCGGTGTCCCAAAAACGGTTGAGGGTGACAATGGTGTCGTCATTCATCTCGCCCTTGATCGACTGCGCGTTGATCAGGTTGATGACCGAGCGGCTGCCCAGCAGATTCACCGCGCGCTGGATCGAGGCGATCTTGTTGCTCAGCCCGTAATACGGCGAATTGACGATTTTCAGCAGGGAACCGGAAAGGCCCGGGTCCTGGGAGATCAGTTTGGCGATGACTTCCAGATCCGGGTCGGGCATGTACTGCTCCATCTGCAAATCCACCATGATTTGCGGCTGGGCCGGTACGCTGATGCCCTGCAGGGCTTGTTGGATCTGTTCGGAAGTCAGCTCTTGGGACATAAGTACACACTCTGGGTCAGGCGCAGATTCTAGCTTCTAACAGTTGGATCCGAAACCTTGTACCGCCCATCGTCTGAAGTTTCATCCTGGCGGGCCCTGCCCACCGCATGTCCATCCACCCTGCCGAGGCCTTGCGCAACACGCTATACTCCCGCTCTTTTTTCCGGAGCGACGTCATGTCCCTGCCTAGCCTGCGCCTCAAAGCCAACGCCGACCGCCGTCTGCGCAACGGCCACTTGTGGGTCTACAGCAACGAAATCGATGTAGCCGCTACGCCTTTGCACGGTTTCAAGGCCGGCGACCAGGCGATCCTCGAAGCCGCCGGCGGCAAGCCGCTGGGCATCGTTGCCATGAGCCCAAACAACCTGATCTGCGCGCGCGTACTGTCGCGCGACATCAAGCTGCCGCTGGACAAATCGCTGCTGGTGCATCGCCTGAACGTAGCCCTGTCCCTGCGCGAGCGGCTGTTCGACAAGCCGTTCTATCGCCTGGTCTACGGCGACTCCGACCTGCTGCCAGGCCTGGTGGTTGACCGTTTCGGCGACATCCTGGTGGTGCAGATCGCTTCGGCGACCATGGAAGCCCATAAAGACGACGTGATCGCGGCGTTGACCCAAGTGCTCAAGCCAAGCGGCATCCTGTTCAAGAACGACTCCGCTGCCCGTGACGCCGAAGGCCTCAACCGCTACGTCGAAACCGTATTCGGCCTGGTGCCGGAGTGGGTTGCTCTCGAAGAGAACGGCGTGAAGTTCGAAGCCCCGGTCATTCAGGGTCAAAAGACCGGCTGGTTCTACGACCACCGCATGAACCGCGCACGCCTGGCCCCTTACGCCAAAGGCAAGCGCGTACTGGATCTGTACAGCTACATCGGCGGCTGGGGCGTGCAGGCTGCCGCGTTCGGCGCCAGTGAAGTGTTCTGCGTCGACGCCTCGGCCTTCGCCCTCGACGGCGTCGAGCGCAACGCCGCACTGAACGGCTTCGCCGAAAAAATGACCTGCATTGAAGGCGACGTGTTCGAAGCCCTCAAAGAGCTGAAAGCCAGCGAAGAACGCTTCGACGTGATCGTGGCCGACCCGCCGGCGTTCATCAAACGCAAGAAAGACATGAAGAACGGCGAAGGTGCCTATCGCCGCCTGAACGAACAAGCCATGCGCCTGCTGACCAAGGACGGCATCCTGGTCAGCGCATCCTGCTCGATGCACCTGCCGGAAGACGACCTGCAAAACATCCTGCTGACCAGCGCCCGTCACCTGGACCGCAATATCCAGATGCTGGAACGCGGCGGCCAGGGTCCGGATCATCCGGTGCACCCGGCCATCCCTGAAACCCGCTATATCAAGAGCATTACCTGCCGGTTGTTGCCGAATAGCTAACAACCCAGACCACTGTAGGAGCGAGCTTGCTCGCGAAGATCGTCAACGATAACGCTGGAAGCCTGACACCCAGCGGCGTCTTTGGATTCATCGCGAGCGAGCTCGCTCCTACAGTTGCACGACACATCCTGACCCACACTCGAAGCGGCAACCTCCCATCCCGCGCCTACCGTTTCTCTTCTAACCACAGAAGAGGACAACGGAATGTCCAGCACGCCGCAAGCTAATCGTTTACGTACTGGTCGCCGCTCGGAATCCGGTCGCATCTATCTCCTGACCGCAGTCACTCATGAACGGCAACCGATCTTTCATGATTTGTACGTTGGACGTTTGGTAGTGAACGAATTCAGAAGAGCTCATGAAGCCGGCAATGCCACCTCGATAGCCTGGGTGCTCATGCCGGATCACTTTCATTGGCTGGTTGAATTGCACAACGGTGATTTGCCGAAACTGATGCAGGCAGCCAAATCCAGAAGTGCTCGCGCTATCAACCAGCAAAGAGGTCGCCACGAAGCGCTATGGCAAAAGGGTTACTTCGACCGGGCCCTGCGCCGCGAGGAAGATCTGAAAGCAGCAGCCCGGTACATCATCGCCAACCCCTTGCGGGCCGGACTTGTGACTCGGGTTGGAGACTACCCGCTGTGGGACGCCATTTGGCTTTAATACTGTAGGAGCGAGCTCGCTCGCGATGGTCGTCAACGATAACGCGGGAAGCCTGACACCCCGCGGCGTTCTCTGGTTCATCGCGAGCGAGCTCGCTCCTACAGGGGCGGTCGCCGAACGTCTTGTGAATGCTTGCAGCCATTCCCTCCAGCCGCCAGCCGTGTAGAATCGCGAACATTCATCGCCAGTCATCCCCGGCGGGTTTATGAGCTCAAGCTGAAGCGCGCGGCGATCCCGCAAAGTTATCGGCAACTTCCGGACACGCGGCCATTTCTGAGTGTTCCAGACGTCAATAGAAGCTCACTTCCCTTTTGATACCTGATTAGCCGCCCGGAGTGCTTCATGCCTGATTACCGCTCGAAAACATCCACCCACGGCCGCAACATGGCCGGTGCCCGCGCACTGTGGCGCGCCACGGGGATGAAAGATGACGACTTCAAGAAGCCGATCATCGCCATTGCCAACTCGTTCACCCAGTTCGTACCGGGCCACGTGCACCTCAAGGACCTGGGCCAACTGGTCGCCCGCGAGATCGAACGCGCTGGCGGTGTGGCAAAAGAATTCAACACCATCGCTGTCGATGACGGCATCGCCATGGGTCACGACGGCATGCTGTATTCGCTGCCGAGCCGCGAGATCATCGCCGACTCCGTCGAGTACATGGTCAACGCCCACTGCGCCGACGCCATCGTCTGCATTTCCAACTGCGACAAGATCACCCCCGGCATGCTGATGGCGTCCCTGCGCCTGAACATCCCGGTGATCTTCGTCTCCGGCGGCCCGATGGAAGCCGGCAAGACCAAACTGGCCAGCCACGGTCTCGACCTGGTCGACGCCATGGTGATCGCCGCCGACTCCAGCGCTTCTGACGAGAAAGTCGCTGAGTACGAGCGCAGCGCTTGCCCGACTTGCGGATCGTGCTCCGGCATGTTCACCGCCAACTCGATGAACTGCCTGGTTGAAGCCCTGGGCCTGGCCTTGCCGGGCAACGGTTCGACCCTGGCCACCCACAGCGACCGCGAGCAGCTGTTCCTGCAGGCCGGCCGCACCATCGTCGAGCTGTGCAAGCGTTACTACGGCGAGAACGACGAGTCGGTATTGCCGCGCAACATCGCCAACTTCCAGGCGTTCGAAAATGCCATGACCCTGGACATCGCCATGGGCGGTTCCACCAACACCATCCTGCACTTGCTGGCCGCCGCCCAGGAAGCCGAGATCGATTTCGACCTGCGCGACATCGACCGTCTGTCCCGTCACGTGCCGCAACTGTGCAAGGTTGCGCCGAACATCCAGAAGTACCACATGGAAGACGTGCACCGTGCTGGCGGCATCTTCAGCATCCTCGGCTCGCTGGCCCGTGGTGGTTTGCTGCACACCCAGCTGCCGACCGTGCACAGCCGCAGCATGGAAGAAGCCATTGCCAAGTGGGACATCACCCAGACCGACGACGAAGCCGTGCATCACTTCTTCAAGGCCGGTCCTGCGGGCATTCCGACGCAAACCGCGTTCAGCCAGTCGACCCGTTGGGAAACCCTGGACGACGACCGTGAAAACGGCTGCATCCGCAGTGTCGAGCACGCCTACTCGAAAGAAGGCGGCCTGGCCGTTCTCTACGGCAACATTGCCCTGGACGGCTGCGTGGTGAAAACCGCTGGCGTCGACGAGTCGATCCACGTGTTCGAAGGCAACGCGAAGATCTTCGAAAGCCAGGACAGCGCCGTACGCGGCATCCTCGCGGACGAAGTGAAGGAAGGCGACATCGTCATCATTCGCTACGAAGGCCCGAAGGGCGGCCCGGGCATGCAGGAAATGCTCTACCCGACTTCGTACCTGAAATCCAAGGGCCTGGGCAAAGCTTGCGCCCTGCTCACCGACGGCCGTTTCTCCGGCGGTACCTCGGGCCTGTCCATCGGCCACGCTTCGCCTGAAGCGGCTGCCGGCGGCGCGATCGGCCTGGTGCAGGACGGCGACAAAGTGCTGATCAACATTCCGAACCGCTCGATCAACCTGTTGGTCAGCGATGAAGAACTGGCGGCACGCCGGGTCGAGCAGGACAAGAAAGGCTGGAAACCGGTGGAAGTGCGTCCACGTAAAGTGACCACTGCGTTGAAAGCCTACGCCCTGCTGGCGACCAGTGCCGACAAGGGTGCTGTGCGTAACAAGGCGATGCTTGACGGGCTGTAAGTTTGTGGCGAGGGGGGGCAAGCCCCCTCGCCACATGAGTATTCCCTCGCTACCTGTGTGAATACTCAAAAAAATGCCCCGCCATGTGCGGGGCATTTTTTTGGGCAGACCCTTTGACCACACCGATCACCTGTAGGAGCTGGCTTGCCAGCGAATGCGGCGGGCCAGCTAACAAATGTCTCGACTGGAGATCCGTCTTCGCTGGCAAGCCAGCTCCTACAGGGTTTGCGGTGTTACTGAATTTCTTCAGGCTTCACGATCACCCAGTTCTTGTCGGCAGTCACGGTGAGCCCTTCCTTGGCCTGGGCCGCAGCGTGCTTGGCCATCATGCCGTTGATCTGGGTCATGTATTTGTCTTTGCGATTGACCCACAGGTGGATGCCGCCTTTGGCAACGTCAACACTGTGGAACAGCATGTAGCCGTCGCTGCTCGGGGTGTCGCCGCCGACCAGTACCGGTTTTTTCCACTCGTCGATGTAGGTCAGGATTGCCGCGTGCTTGCCGGCCATCCAGGTCGCCGGGGTCCACAGGTACGGGGTCACTTCAAGGCCGAGGTTGGCCTTCTCGTCATATTTGCCGGCGGTGATCTGCTTGCGCGCGGTGGTCAGTTCACCCGTCTTCGGGTCCTTGAGCAGCAACGACACGCCGATCACGTTCTGCGGTTTTACGTTGTAGCCGTACTTCGGATCGGCCGCGACCATGCGCACCAGTTCTTCGGAGGCGGCGGTCATCACATAGACCTCGATGCCGTTCTCCATCAGTTTGTTGTACAGCTCTTGCTGGCCAGTGAAGATTTTCGGCGGGTTGACGTCGAGCTTCTTGACCACATCGCCTTCGTAATAAGTGGCCGGCACAGGCTTGCCGGACGCCATCATTTCGTCGACATAGCCCTTGAGTTCCTTGAGCGTAAAGCCGGAGAAGACCTGGGCGACCCATGGATAGCAAACCATGTCGTCGACTTCACAGAGGCGGTAGTAGTAGCTGAACAGGCTTTCCTTGTGGTCGGCGGTGTCCTTGAACGGCATCAGCTTCAGGGAGGGATCGAGCTTGTCGCGGGTGATCAGGCCCTTGTTTTCCATGAACGGCAGCAGCGACTCTTCCAGGTCATAGCGGTAACTGGTGTTGTCCATGTCGAACACCGCGTAGTTACCTTTGTTGGCGTTGGCCGCGATCATCGCGTCCAGTGCCTTGGCCTGATCGGCTGGCCAGTGTTTCAGATCCGTTGCGAAAACCTGACCGGCAAGGCCCAGGCAAAGTGCTGCAGCCAGTAATTTCGGTGCGAACTTCATCGGCGTTTCTCCCTGAATGTGAAAGACATCGACGCTAACAAATAAGTGTGACAGTCCTCGTCTGTCAGCGACCGTCCGCGTCCCTTTCGCGTCAGCTGCATTTCTGACAGCGACATCCGCTTATTCCAAAAACGACGGATACCATACGTTTTTGATATTAATTCATTAGTTTTCAAGCTGTTAGGCTTGCCGGTTCGCAGCTGCCCCGGAAGGTGGCTGGCACAAGTCTCACTCGGAGTTCTCATGAATCTGCCGCTGATCCTCAATCTGCTGGTGTTCCTCGCTTTGCTCTTCGGCCTGGCGCAAACCCGCCACACCACCTGGAGCCTGGCGAAAAAAGTCCTGCTCGCGCTGGTGCTGGGCGTGGCGTTCGGTGTGGCGTTGCACACGGTCTACGGTGCCGGCAACCCGATACTGAAAGCCTCGATCGGCTGGTTCGATCTGGTGGGCAACGGTTACGTACAGTTGCTGCAAATGATCGTGATCCCGCTGGTGTTCGCCTCGATCCTCAGCGCCGTGGCCCGTCTGCACAACGCTTCGTCGCTGGGCAAGATCAGCTTCCTGACCATTGGCACGCTGCTGTTCACCACGGCCATTGCGGCGCTGATCGGCATCGGCCTGACCAACCTGTTCGGCCTGACTGCCGAGGGCCTGGTGGCCGGCACCCAGGAAATGGCGCGCCTGCAAACCATCCAGACCGACTACGCCGGCAAGGTCGCCGACCTGAATGTGCCGCAACTGTTGCTGTCGTTCATCCCGCAAAACCCGTTCGCCGATCTGGCGCGGGCCAAGCCGACGTCGATCATCAGCGTGGTGATTTTCGCTGCATTCCTGGGTGTCGCTGCGCTGCAACTGCTCAAGGATGATGCCGAGAAAGGTCAGAAAGTGATCAACGCCATCGACACCCTGCAAGCCTGGGTGATGCGCCTGGTGCGCCTGGTGATGAAGCTGACCCCGTACGGCGTGCTGGCGCTGATGACCAAGGTGGTCGCCGGCTCGAACCTGCAAGACATCATCAAGCTCGGCAGTTTTGTGGTGGTGTCCTACATCGGCCTGGGCCTGATGTTCGTGGTGCATGGCGTGCTGGTGTCGGTTGCCGGGATCAACCCGCTGCGCTTCTTCCGCAAGATCTGGCCGGTGCTGACGTTTGCCTTCACCAGCCGCTCCAGCGCAGCGACGATTCCTTTGAGCATCGAAGCGCAGACCAGCCGTCTGGGCATCCCGCAGTCCATCGCCAGTTTCGCCGCTTCGTTCGGCGCGACCATTGGCCAGAACGGCTGTGCCGGCCTGTACCCGGCGATGTTGGCGGTGATGGTGGCGCCGACCGTGGGCATCAACCCGCTGGACCCACTGTGGATCGCGACGCTGGTGGCGATTGTCACGCTGAGCTCGGCCGGTGTGGCCGGAGTGGGTGGCGGCGCGACGTTTGCCGCGTTGATCGTGTTGCCGGCGATGGGCTTGCCGGTGTCACTGGTGGCGTTGCTGATTTCGGTCGAGCCGTTGATTGATATGGGGCGTACGGCGTTGAACGTCAGTGGGTCGATGACGGCGGGAGCGATTACCAGCCAGGTGATGCAGCAGACTGATAAAGCATTGCTGGATGCGGATGAGCATTCGGCGTTGGCGCAGGCTTGATCGGCGCCTGATAGATCGCTATCGCTGGCAAGCCAGCTCCTACAAGGGTTGTGTCGTACGCAAATCCGCGATCAACACACATCCTAGGAGCTGGCTTGCCAGCGATGCTTTTAAACCTTTTCCCAGACTTCGAAACTGTAAGCCGGTTTATCGCCTTCCGCCGGGTTCGGAACATCCGACACCAGTTTCCACTGGTTCAAATCAAACTCCGGAAACCACGCATCCCCTTCCGGGCTCAGCGCCACGCGGGTCAGGTACAACCGATCGGCCTGCGCCAGGCCTTGCGCATACAACTGCGCCCCGCCAATCAGCATCAGCTCATCGACGCCCTGCTCCTTCGCCCATGCTTCAGCACGAACGATAGCGGCTTCCAGCGACGGATAAACCTCCGCGCCTTCGAGCACCAGATCCGCCTGACGGCTGACCACGATGTTCAAGCGCCCCGGCAACGGGCGACCGAGGGAATCCCAGGTCTTGCGACCCATGATGATCGGCTTGCCGAGGGTGGTGGCCTTGAAATATTTGAAGTCCCCCGGCAGGTGCCAGGGCATGCTGTTGTCGACGCCGATCACACGGTTTTCACCGAGGGCTGCGATCAGGCTGAGGGGGAGTGATTTAGTCATGCCGGCGAGGATACCAGAGCCTCGCTTTCGCCGATAAGCGCCACAGCGGTTATGCTCACAGCTCAATGAAGCGACGGGATGCCGCGTGACTGAACTCAATACCCTCTGGCTGACGGAAACCATCCGCCTGCGCGAAGAACACGCAGGCCCCCTGGAAGACCTTGAAGCCAACCGACTGGCCCGCAGCGCCGGCGGCGATTTGCCGGCGCGCATTCAACGCCGGGCCCTGTGGCTGGCTGACCGCGATGGCCTGGCGGCAGCCCTCAAACACTGGCTGCAAGGCGCACGACTGGCGCTGATCGTAATGGCGGCACTGGCCGTGATCAGCGGCGCCGGCCTGGCATTCGCGGCAATGGGCGACGGCTTGCACCCGGTGAATGTGTTCTGGGCCCTGGGCAGCCTGCTCGGGCTCAATCTGATTTTACTGCTGAGCTGGGCTCTGGGGCTGGTGTTTGCCGGCGAACACGGCGCCAGTCTCGGGCGACTGTGGTTATGGCTGAGTGAAAAACTCGCTCGTGACGCCAAAGCCGCACAACTGGCACCGGCCCTGCTCCTGTTGCTGCAACGCCAGAAACTCAATCGCTGGGCCGTCGGCGTGCTGGTCAACAGCCTGTGGTTGCTGGCGATGCTCAGCGCCCTGGTCATTCTGCTGACGCTGATGGCGACCCGACGCTATGGCTTCGTCTGGGAAACCACGATCCTCGGTGCCGACACCTTTATCGCCGTCACTCAGGCGCTTGGCGCGCTGCCGGCCCCGCTCGGCTTCAGCGTGCCGACCGAGGAGATGATCCGTGCCAGCGGCGATGCCGCACTGAACATTGAAAGTGCCCGCCAGGCCTGGGCCGCCTGGCTGGTGGGGGTACTGCTGGTCTACGGCGTTTTGCCGCGCCTGCTGCTCGCGCTGTTTTGCCTGTGGCGCTGGAAGACCGGGCAAACGGCACTGGGCCTGGATTTGAACCTTCCCGGGTATGCGCAACTGCGCGAACGCCTGATGCCCACCAGCGAGCGCCTCGGCGTCAGCGATGCGGCACCGGCCCAACTGCATCGTGTGGAAAACGGGGTCACCGAGCAGCAGAGCGACGGCGCGCTGTTGGTCGCCATCGAACTGGACGACCAACGCCCGTGGCCACCGCAATTGCCGAAAAACGTGAGCAACGCCGGCATCCTCGACAGTCGAGAATCGCGGCACAAACTCCTCGAACAACTGAGCCGCTTTCCCCCGGCACGCCTGGCCATCGCGTGCGATCCACAGCGCTCGCCGGATCGCGGCAGCCTGGCCTTGATTGCCGAACTCGCCCGCAGCGCCAGCGCCACCCGCGTGTGGTTGTTGCAGGCACCGCCCGGTGAAGCACTGGACGCCGAGCGTCTCGGCGACTGGCACGTGGCGCTGCAGCAGCTTGAGCTGCCATTTGCCGACTGCGCGCCGATGAACTGGCTGGAGACGGGTCATGACTGATACCCGCAAGCAGCCTCTGAAACTCGCCGTCGTCGGCCATACCAATGTCGGCAAGACCTCGCTACTGCGAACCCTGACCCGCGACGTCGGCTTCGGTGAAGTGTCCCATCGCCCCAGCACGACTCGACACGTCGAAGGCGCCCGCCTTTCGGTGGACGGCGAGCCACTGCTCGATCTCTACGACACCCCGGGTCTGGAAGACGCCATCGCCTTGCTCGATTACCTCGAACGCCTGGAGCGTCCCGGCGAACGTCTCGACGGCCCGGCTCGCCTGGCGCGCTTCCTTGAGGGCAGCGAAGCCCGGCAACGCTTCGAACAGGAAGCCAAAGTGCTGCGCCAGTTGCTGGCGTCGGACGCCGGGCTCTACGTGATCGACGCCCGGGAGCCAGTGCTGGCCAAGTATCGCGACGAGCTGGAAGTGCTGGCCGGTTGCGGCAAGCCCTTGCTGCCGGTGCTGAATTTCGTCAGCAGCGCCAACCACCGCGAACCGGCCTGGCGTGAAGCGCTGGCGCGGCTGGGCTTGCATGCCCTGGTGCGCTTCGACAGTGTCGCGCCGCCTGAGGATGGCGAGCGTCGACTGTATGAAAGTCTCGCCCTGCTGCTGGAAACGGCCCGGCCGCAACTCGAACGCCTGATCGCCGATCAGCAAGCCCAGCGTCTGGCTCGCCAGCAAAGCGCCGAGCGATTGATTGCCGAATTGCTGATCGATTGCGCGGCTTGCCGGCGCAGCGTGGTCAGTGAAGCCGAGCAGGAACAACAGGCGATCAGCGAGCTGCGCAAAGCCGTACGCCAGCGTGAGCAGCGTTGCGTCGAGGCCCTGCTCAAGCTCTACGCCTTCCGTCCACAGGATGCCGCGGCCGGTGATTTGCCGCTGCTCGACGGTCGCTGGGGCGATGACCTGTTCAACCCGGAAACCCTCAAGCAACTGGGTGTGCGCGTGGGTGGCGGTATCGCCGCGGGGGCTGCTGCGGGGGCCGGGGTCGACCTGCTGGTGGGCGGGATTACCCTGGGCGCGGCAGCACTGGCGGGGGCCATCGCCGGCGGCGCCCTGCAAACCGCACGCAGTTATGGCAGCCGCTTGCTCGGCAAGATCAAGGGCCAGCGCGAACTGACGGTGGATGACAACGTGCTGCGCCTGTTGGCGTTGCGCCAGCGGCAATTGCTGCAAGCGCTGAACGCCCGTGGGCATGCAGCGATGGATAGCATTCAGGTGGCCACGCCTCAGGACAAGAGCTGGCGCGAAGGCAAACTGCCTGAGGCGTTGAACAAGGCACGGGCCCATCCGCAGTGGTCGTCGCTCAATCCTCATTCCAAACTGAATCAGGCGGAGCGGCAGGAGCAGATAGAGGTTCTGGCCGCAGAGTTGTAGCGTCTGATCCGACGCCATCGCGGGCAAGTCGGATCGCCGCACCGCCGCTCCCACAGTGTTCAGCGCAGCTTACAAGTCCTTTGTACACCTCCGAACCTGTGGGAGCGGGCTTGCCCGCGATGGCCGCACCTCGATCTCTCATTTCTATGCAGCCAACAACCGCACCGCCTTGTCCTTCAGCACCGCCAGATCAATCACCGGCACATGCATCTCTTTTGCCAGCTCATCCCACTGGCGCATGCGCAAACTCACGGCACACAGCGGGTCCTGCGCAAATGCCTCAGCCTCTTCAGCCGTCATCACCCCGCCCTGATATTCCAGGGTCCGGCGGCTGGCTACACTCAAGCGTTCGTAATACCCCGGTTCCTTGAGCGTCAGATAGCGCTTGGCCTGCACGTGGTATTCGACCAACCGCGCCATGCGTTCGCCAAAGCCTGCGCGACGCAGGTAGTCGGCGCCGAGACGTTCATGGCTGACCACGCCGAAGCCGCCCATGTTCTCCGCGCTTTCCGTGCAGATATGCCCGATGTCGTGAAAGAACGCCGCCAGCACCACCTCATCGTCGTAGCCTTCGGCCATGGCCAGCTCCGCCGCCTGGGACATGTGTTCGATCTGCGACACTGGCTCGCCGATGTAGTCGCTGTCGCCAAAGCGCTCGTACAAACCGAACACCTCGGCAATCACTTGTTCATTGCGCTCCATCAGATTTCCTCCAATACGGTGGCCACGTTGCATTCAGCCATTGCCGGCCCGACGCTCATGCCGACACCGGTGTGCATCAACGCCACGCTCAGGCCTTTTTCCGGACGCAGGAACGAGAACGGCCCCGGCCCCCGTGAACCATAGACACCCTGCCAGCGTTCCACCACCTGCACCCTACAGCCCAGGGTTTGCTCGGCCAGTTCGATCATCCAGTCATCGACCTGCTCAGCATTGAAGGGCGACGGATCGCGGCCGTAATGGTGCGAATCGCCAATGATCAACTCGCCATAGGGCGTCGGGCTGATCAGCAGGTGGATGCCGTTTTCGTGCAGGTGCGGCGCGTGCTGCAGAATCTCTGCCTGCACCGCCGCGGCCTCCGGCAAGTCGGCGAAGGCGCCGTAGTGCACGCAACTCAAACCGGTGAGTAACGCGTGTTGCAGGTTGAGGTTGATCTGCGGACGGGCACGGAGCATTTGCAGGCGGCAGATTTGCGGGTCGAGCTCGGCGATGTGCTCGGCCAGCAAGGTCTGATAGTCGTGGCCGGAGCAAACGATGATCTGCTCGGCACTGAAGCTGCCGGCGGTGCTGTACAAGCGGCCCGGTTCGATATCGCGGACCAGGGTGGAGAAGTGAAACTCGACACCCAGATCGCGGTGCAGGAAGTCGATCAGCGCCGGAATCGCTTCCCGGGAATACAGCTGCTGGTCGTCCATGCCGTGCAACGCCACGCGGTGATGGCGGAACTGGCCGCCATACAAATCACGCAAGGCGGCACCGCGCAACAGCTCGACACGGTAACCGTGCTCCACCGCGCGGCCTTCGCAGAAGGCTTCCAGCAGTTGCTCTTCCGCTTCGGTTCGGGCGAACAGGTACGAGCCATTGCGCTTGAGTTGCAGGCCGGCGAGCTGCGCCCAGTCGCCCCAGATCCCGCGACTGGCGCGGGCCAGTTCCAGCATCGGTCCCGGCGGTTGGCCGGTGACCAGTGCCTGTCCGAAGTTGCGCACCGAAGCGCCAACCGGCGTTTCGCTACGCTCGAAAACTGTGACCTTGAGACCGCGTTTGGCCGCGGCATACGCGTGGGACAAACCCAGGATGCCGGCGCCGACGATCAGCATGTCGTTGTGTTGTGTCATGAAGAGGTGTCCTGCATTCGAGACCGCTTTCGCCGGCAGCCGGCTCCTACAAGTGCATGCGGATCCTGTAGGAGCTGGCTTGCCAGCGAAGAGGCCCTGTCAGCCGATAAAGATCTTACTTGGCCGCCACTTTCTCGGACTTGCCGTCATAGCGCTTGCGCCATTCGGTGAGGATCTCGTCGCGGTTCTTCGAGGCCCAGGCGAAGTCGTTCTTGATCAGGCGCTGTTCGTAGTCGGCGGGCAGTTCGGTTTGCGGCTTGGCGATGCCAGGCTGGGCGAGCACCGCGAAGTTTTCCTTGTAGAGTTCCATTGCCTCGGGGCTGGCGGAGAAGTCAGCCAGTTTTTTCGCGGCTTCCTCGTGGGCAGTGCCCTTGATCACGGCAGTCGCTTCGATCTCCCAGCCCAGGCCTTCCTTCGGCAGGATGATGTCCAGCGGTGCGCCCTGACGTTTCAGTTGGACAGCCGGGTACTCGAAGGAAATACCGATCGGGAACTCACCTGCGGCGGCCAGTTTGCAAGGTTTGGAACCGGAGTGAACGTACTGGCCGATGTTCTGGTGCAGACCGTCCATATACGCCCAGCCCTGCTTCTCGCCGAAGGTTTGCAGCCAGGCGCTGACGTCGAGGAAACCGGTGCCGGACGATGCAGGGTTCGGCATGACGATCTTGCCTTTGTACTCAGGCTTGGTCAGGTCTTGCCAGCTCACTGGTTTGGTCAGGCCCTGCTTCTCGGCTTCGACGGTGTTGAAGCAAATGGTCGCGGCCCAGACGTCCATGCCAACCCAGGCTGGCGGGTTGGCGGCGTCGCGGTAGTTGGCGCCAATCTTGCCCAGGTCTTTCGGTGCATAGCTTTGCAGCATGCCCTGCTGATCGAGGATCGCCAGGCTGGAAGCCGCCAGGCCCCACACGGCGTCAGCCTGTGGACGGGCTTTTTCAGCCAGCAGTTTGGCGGTGATGATCCCGGTGGAATCACGCACCCATTTGATCTCGACGTCCGGGTTGGCCTTTTCGAAGGCTTCCTTGTAGGTCTTCAGTTGTTCGGCTTCGAGGGCGGTGTACACCGTCAACTCGGTTTTCGCCGCGAAGGCGTTCAGGCTGAAAGCGGTGAGGACAGCAGCGGCCAGGGCCAGGGGCTTGAACATGATCTTTTCCTGTTTTGAGTTGAGGGCTTTCGGTTTGAGGAGAAGCAAATCAATGACCGGGCGCGGTCTGCCGCCAGGCCTGGGAGCGGCGCAGCAAGCCGCGCGAAGTACAGGCCAGCAGCAGGGAAACGCCCGCCGAGGTGAACAGAATCAGGGTCGACATCGCTGCCGCGCCGCCGACGTTGCCGGCGTCGTCCATGTTCAACACCGCCACCGCCGCGAGGATGGTGTCGGGGCTGTAGAGGAAGATCGCCGCCGAGACGGTGGTCATGGCCGAGACGAACAGGTAGCGCACGATGTCCAGCAACGCCGGCAGGCAGATCGGCACGGTGACGCGCAGGTAATGGCGGTACAGCGGGGCCTTGAGCGACAACGCGGCGGCTTCGAACTCGGCATCGAGTTGACGCAGCGCGGTGGTGGCGGTCATTTGCGCGGTGGTCAGATAGTGCGCAATGGTGCAGACGATCAGCAGCGCCATGCTGCCGTAGAGCACGTGCAACGGGTTGCCGGTGAGGTTGAAGAAGAAGACGTAACCCAACCCCAGCACCAGGCCTGGCACCGCCATCGGTACGAAACTGAGCATGCGCAAGGTCAGGTTCAGGCCGCGCTGACCCTTGGTTTTTTCCATCAGGTAGGCGCCGGTGAAGATCAGCATGGAGCCGATCAGCGCGGTGCCCAAAGCCATCTTCAGGCTGTTGCCGTAGGCCAGCCAGCCACCGCCGGCGGTTTCGTTGAACTGGTAGTGGTTGAGCGACAGCGACAGGTTGTACGGCCAGAACTTCACCAGCGACGAGAACACCGCCATGCCGAACACCAGCAGCAAGGCGGCGCTGATCAGCAACACGATGGCCAGGTAGCATCCGTCGCGCAGCTTCGATGGCACAGGCTTGAACACCTGGGCACGACCGCTCATGGAGTCGCCATGGCGCCGACGCAACCAGGCATCGACCCCGAAGCTGAACAGCGCCGGCAACAGCAACACCATGCCGATCAAGGCACCGCGGCCAAACTGCTGCTGACCCACCACCGCCTTGTAGGCCTCCAGCGCCAGCACCTGATAGTCGCCACCGACCACCACGGGCACACCGAAATCGGTGATGGTCAGGGTGAACACCAGGCAGAATGCAGCGAACACTGCCTGACGGGTCGCCGGCCAGGTGATGCTGCGGAAGGCTTTGGCGGGGCTGGCACCCATGCTTGAAGCGGCATCGAACAGTCGCGCATCCGCCAGGGACAATGCCGACAGCAGAATCATCAAGGCGTGCGGGAAGGTGTAGATCACCTCACCGAGCACAATGCCCCAGAAACCGTAGATGTTGTCCGAAAGCAGACCACGCAACATGCCCTGGTTGCCGAACAGGTAAACCAGCGCAATGCCGGGCAGCATCGACGGCGCCATCAATGGCAGCAGCGAGATGCCGCGCCAGATGCCTTTGGCCGGAATCAATGTGCGTTGCAGGGCGTAGGCAAACAGGTAGGCCAACGGTACGACAATGGCTGCGACGCTGAGGGAAACCTTCAGGCTGTTACCGAGCAACCAGTGGAAGTTCTCGCTGGTCACCAGCTCTTTCGCCGCGACCCAACCACCGCCCTGCCCGGCTTCGGCACTGAAACCACGCCAGAAAATCGCCAGCAACGGCATCAACACGGCAACGCTGAGTAACACCAGCAGAAGGACCTTACCGCCGACCACGAACAGCCGGTCACCGATCTCAGCGCGGGAGGTCTGCCGAGCCTGCCTTTGCGGCAGCGGCAGCGCGATGTTCGCGCTCATCAGGCAAACACCTGCAGGCTGCGCGGCGGCAAGGCGACCATGATCTGCTGAGCGCCAAGACGCGGCATGGCTTCCGGCGCCAGTTCCGCCAACAGTGCATGGCCCGGCAATTGGTCGAGTTCGAAGCTCATGCGGCAGCGGTTGCCGAGGAAGGTGATTTCGCGAACCTTGGCCGGGAACAGGTTTTCCTCGTGCACCAGCGGGTTGATGCTGATCGCTTCCGGGCGGCAGAACAAACGGCCCGACGCGGTCCTGGCGCCGCCATCGGCCAGACGCATGCTCATTCCGCCGACCTGGGCGTGGCTGTCGCTGCTGCGCTGGAACGGCAACCAGTTACCCTGGCCGACGAACTCCGCAACGAAGGGCGTGGCCGGGCGGTTGTAGATTTCCTGCGGCGTGGCGTACTGCTCGACCTTGCCGTTGTTCATCACGGCAATGCGGTCGGCCATCAGCATGGCTTCATCCTGATTGTGGGTAACCATCAGCGTGGTGATGCCGAGGTTGCGTTGCAGCTGGCGCAGTTCGGTACACAGATGCTCGCGTACCCGGGCATCGAGGGCCGACATCGGCTCGTCGAGCAGCAACAGCGAAGGCGCCGGGGCCAGAGCGCGAGCCAGCGCAACCCGCTGCTGCTGGCCGCCGGACAATTGACCGGGATACTTTTTCTCGCTGCCGCCCAGGCCGACCAGTTCCAGCATCTGAGCGACACGTTGGCGAATCTGGTCGCGGCCATTGCCGGCGAGGCCGTAGGCAATGTTCGCTTCGACAGTCAGATTGGGGAACAACGCATAGGACTGGAACAGAATGCCGTAGTCCCGCGCCTGAGGCGGCAGGTGGGAAACGTCGCGGTCGCCCAGGTACAACTCGCCACTGTCCTGCTTTTCCAGACCGGCGATGCAGCGCAGCAAGGTGGTTTTGCCGCAGCCCGACGGGCCCAGCAGACAAACCAGCTCACCGGCCGCCACGTCGAGGGAAACGTTATCCAGCGCCGTGAAGGCACCAAAACGTTTCTGTACGCCGCGCACCTTCATCGGCGCGCCGGGGTTGGTCAGGGCAGTTGTGATCGGGTTGTTCATGGACGGACCTCATCGAGCAGATGGGGCCATCCTAGGGTTGTAATGAGTCCGTCATGTGGCAGTAAGGCAAAAACTGCCGATAGTGGTATTCGAGGATTTTGGTTTAAGTCTTGTTTTGCCTGAACTGACGCCATCGCGGGCAAGCCCGCTTCTGTAGGAGCTGGCTTGCCAGCGATGAGGCCAGAACAGGCACCACAAATCTCAGGCCGGAGCCATTTCCTGCGCCAACCCCAGAAATGCCGCCGGCAGCCGCGCGTTTTTGCGCTCCTTGAGGCAATACAGGTATTCCGGGATTTGCGGCGCATTCTCGATGGTCAGCACCCGCAACTGCGGATCGTGCGGGACTTCCTGGCGGGCAATGATGCTGATACCTATGTTGCGCAGCACCGCTTCGCGGATCGATTCGCGGCTGCCGATTTCCAGCAGCGGGCCGAAACACACACCGGCACTGGCCAGCAATTCTTCGGTCAGGCGACGGGTGGTCGAGCCCGGTTCGCGCATCAGCAGGGTATGCCCGGCCAGGGCGCCGAGCGGTACGTGATCGTGAACTGCCAGCGGATGATTGCGATGCACCGCCAGTACCAGCGGATCGCTGCCGAGCACCCGGCGAATCAGCCGCGCGTCATCGAGCAACTGCGACGATGCCGCGACATCGACCCGGTACTCCTCCAGCGCTTCGAGCACTTGCTGGGAGTTGCCGATTTCCACCGAAACCTCAACCTGCGGCAGTCGCTCGCGGAAGGTTTTCACCAGATCGAGGATGTAATACGGCGCCGTGGCGGCGATACGCAATGTGCCCTGGACCTGGCCACAGTTACGCAGGAAAAACTCGATGTCGGCTTCCTGCTGCATCAGTACCTTGACCATCGGCAGTAGCCGCGCGCCCTCTTCGCTGACGCTCAGACGTCGGCCGCCACGGTAGAACAACTCGACCGAGTACTGACTTTCGAGGTTGCGGATCTGCGTCGTCACTGTCGGCTGGCTCAGGCCAAGCTTTTTTGCAGCCTGGGTAATGCTGCCCAGGCGGGCCACCATGTAAAACGCCTTCAGCTCGGCACTCAGCACATCCGTCCCTCATCCTTTACTTGCGCAGCAGGCGCAATCCGTTGAACACCACCAGCAAACTCACGCCCATATCGGCGAACACTGCCATCCACATGGTAGCGACCCCGGCGAAGGTTACCCCAAGAAAGATCGCCTTGATGACCAAAGCCAGGGCGATGTTCTGCTTGAGAATGCTCGATGTCTGCCGTGACAGGCGAATGAATGCCGGAATCTTGCGCAGATCGTCGTCCATCAGGGCAACATCGGCGGTTTCGATCGCCGTATCGGTGCCGGCGGCGGCCATGGCGAAACCGATCTCCGAACGCGCCAGCGCCGGGGCGTCGTTGATGCCGTCCCCCACCATGCCGACCCGATGCCCTTGGGCATAAAGGGCCTCGATAGCCTGCAATTTGTCACCCGGCAACAGGTCGCCCTTGGCCTCGTCGATGCCGACTTGTGCAGCGATAGCCTGCGCGGTGTGGACGTTATCGCCGGTGAGCATCAGGGTCTTGATGCTCAGGTCATGCAGTTGCCGGATAGCTTCGCGGCTGGTCGCCTTTACCGTATCGGCGACGGCGAACAACGCCAACGGACCGGACGAATCAAGCAGCAGCACCACCGACTTGCCCTGTTTTTCAAGGGCAAACAGCTTTTCTTCCAGCGCCGGCGAACACAAGCCCAGATCTTCGACCAGACGATGGTTGCCCAAATGGTAGAGCTGGCCGCTGATCTCGCCACGCACGCCGCGCCCGCCCAAGGCTTCGAAGTTATCCACAACCAGCGGCGCGGTTTGTTTACCCACAGCCGCTGTGGCGATGGCCAGGGAAACAGGGTGATCCGAGCGCCCGGCCAGCGCAGCGGCAATGGCGGGCGCCGATTCATCGACGGTCGGATCCAGCGACAGGTAATCGGTCTGCACCGGTTTGCCGTGGGTGATGGTGCCGGTCTTGTCCAGGGCCAGGTAGTCGAGCTTGTAACCGCCCTCCAGATAGACGCCGCCCTTGACCAGAATACCTTTGCGCGCCGCTGCCGCGAGACCACTGACGATGGTCACCGGCGTGGAAATCACCAGTGCACACGGGCACGCGACCACCAGCAGCACCAGCGCCCGATAAATCCAGTCGAACCACAACGCACCCATGAACATGGGTGGGATCACCGCCACCGCCAGGGCCAGGACGAACACCACCGGGGTGTAGATTTTCGAGAAGCTGTCGACGAAACGCTGGGTCGGCGCCCGCGCGCCCTGAGCCTGTTCGACGGCATGGATGATGCGGGCCAGGGTCGAGTTATCCGCCGCGGCGGTCACCGCGTACTCCAGGGAACCGGCCTGGTTGATGGTGCCGGCGAATACTTTGTCGCCGACGGTTTTCTCCACCGGCAGGCTTTCACCGGTAATTGGTGCCTGATCGATGGTCGAGCGACCGGACAGCACTTCGCCGTCCAGGCCGATACGCTCACCGGGACGCACCCGTACCCGCGTGCCGAGCCCGATTGTTTTGACATCCTGCTCAAGCCAGGCCCCGTCAGCCTGCAACACCGTTGCCGTGTCCGGGGTCATCTGCATCAGGCCACCGATGGCATTGCGCGCGCGGTCGAGGGATCTGGCTTCGATCAACTCGGCCACGGTGAACAGGAACATCACCATGGCCGCTTCCGGCCACTGGCCGATCAGCACCGCGCCGGTCACGGCAATGCTCATCAGCGCATTGATGTTCAGGTTGCGGTTCTTGAGGGCGATCCAGCCTTTTTTGTAGGTACCGAGGCCACCACTGAGGATCGAGACCAGTGCAATAACCGCCACTACCCAGTTCGGCGCGGAACCGGTGAAGTGGATAACTTCTGCCAGCAATGCACCAGCACCGGACAGCGCCAGGGGCCACCACGGCTTTTTCCGGGGCGCAGGCCCCGGGGTTTCAGCCCCCTGATCCATCGGCTCGGCCTGCATGCCCAAGGACTTGATGGCCTCGACGATTGGCCCGATATCGGGCAAGTCGTGGGTTACGCCGAGCACCCGATTAATCAGATTGAACTCCAGCTGCTGCACCCCGGTCAGTTTGCTTAGCTTGTTCTGGATCAGCGTTTGCTCGGTTGGGCAGTCCATGGCCTCGATGCGAAAACTGCTCAATCGGGCCCCGGGCGTCGGCGATTCGCTCAGTTTTACCAGCGCAGGCGCTGCCGCTTTAGATGAGCAGCAGGAGTCGCCGTGACCGCCATGGTCATGTTTTGGCACGGGTTTGAGCTTGTGTCTGTGCTCGTGCTCAGCCCCGGGTTTGTGGGAATGCAGGGAATCGCTCATTGGTTGCGTCCATAAGAGTGCCTGTTGCCAAGTAAAGACCCTGTAGCCACTATAGGGTCAAGCACCCTTTCTGGAGTTTTGGAGATTGGCGTCATGAAAATTGGAGAACTGGCGAAACTCACGGACTGCGCCGTGGAAACGATCCGCTACTACGAGCGCGAGAACCTTCTGCCGGAACCGGCCCGCAGTGACGGCAATTATCGCGTCTACACCCAGGGCCACGCCGAGCGCCTGACGTTCATCCGCAACTGTCGCACCCTCGACATGACGCTCGAAGAAATCCGCAGCCTGCTGGCGTTTCGCGACAGCCCGCAAGACCAGTGCGAAAGCGTCAACGCGCTGATCGACGAGCACATCCATCACGTCAAGGCGCGGATCGACGGCTTGCTGGCCTTGCAGACACAACTGCTCGACCTGCGCCAACGCTGCCGCGAGCGGCCGGGTGTCGATCAATGCGGGATTTTGCAGCGGCTGGAAGTGAGCGGCGGGGTTGTGGCGACGGAGGTGGAGCATTCTCATGTAGGCCGCAGTCACGGCCACTAAGAACACCGAAGAACCTGTAGGAGCGGGCTTGCCCGCGAAAGCGTCGTCCCAGCCAACATAGATGCTGGATGTTCCGGCCTATTCGCGGGCAAGCCCGCTCCTACAGGGGTCAGCGTCGTATTTCAGACCGCCATCGGCGCGGTCATCGGCGCGTGGTGTTCATAGCCCTCCAGCGAAAAATCGCTCGGTTCCACCAGCTCCAGCCATTCCGGCTGATACACACCCGTCTTGGCAAACTCCGGTACACGGTCGGAAATCACCAGTTTCGGCATCGGGAACGGCTCGCGCTTGAGCTGTTCGTTGAGCATGTCCAGGTGGTTTTCGTAGACGTGGGCATCACCGATGAAATAGGTGAACCAGCGCGGCGTGTAGCCCGTCAGACGACCGATCAGGCTCAGCAGCGCTGCACCTTCGGTGAGGTTGAACGGCGTGCCCAGTCCCAGGTCGTTGGAGCGGATGTAGAGGGTCAAAGAGATCTCTTTGGTCTCGACATTCGGGTGGAACTGGTACAGCAGGTGGCACGGCGGCAGGGCCATTTCATCAAGCTGGGCGCAGTTCCAGCCGTGGAACAGGATGCGACGGCTACCCGGGTCCTTGATGATGGTATCGACGCACTGGCGGACCTGATCGATGGCCTTGTACAGCACCACGTAGGCCTGGCCGTCTTCCTCACCTTCGGCGATCTGACGGTAACCTTGCTTCAGGGTCTGCTCGATGGCGGCCTGGTTGCTGACCGGGATCTGCTTGTAAGCCGGCCATTTGCGCCATTGCACACCGTAGATTTCGCCGAGGTCGTCTTCGCCCTGACGGAAGGGGTTGGCCAGCCACTGGGCGTTTTCGTTGGCGTTCTGGTCCCAGACCTTGCAACCCAAGGCACGGAATTCGGCAGCGTTGTTCACGCCACGCAGGAATCCGCACATTTCGCCGACGGCCGATTTGAACGCCATTTTGCGTGTGGTGATCGCCGGGAAACCTTCCTGCAGGTCATAACGCAGCATCGCGCCGGGGAAACTGATGGTGTTCACACCGGTGCGGTTGGCCTGCTTGGTGCCGTTCTTGATGACGTGGGCGACCAGTTCGAGATATTGCTTCATGAGTTACCTGTGTCCTTGAACCCGGAGCTGTCGCTGCGGGATTCGAATTTATACGGCTGCCGCTGGAGATGCCGGGGCGCGGTGATACGCCAGCCAGATCAGCAACAGACCACCGACGATCATCGGCACGCACAGCACCTGGCCCATGGTCAGCCAGTTCCAGGCCAGATAGCCCAGTTGCGCGTCCGGTACGCGGACGAACTCGACGATGAAACGGAAGATGCCATAGAACAGCGCGAACATCCCGGAGACCGCCATGGTCGGCCGCGGTTTGCGCGAGAACAGCCAGAGGATCAGGAACAGCGCCACGCCTTCGAGGGCGAACTGGTACAGCTGCGAGGGGTGACGCGGCAGCTGCGCCGGGTCGCTGAACGGCGGGAAGATCATCGCCCACGGCACGTCGGTCGGCTTGCCCCACAGCTCGGCATTGATGAAGTTGCCGATACGCCCGGCACCCAGGCCAATCGGCACCATCGGCGCCACGAAATCCATCAACTGGAAGAACGACTTGTTGTTCTTCCTGCCGAACCACAACGCCGCCAGCATCACGCCGATGAAACCACCGTGGAACGACATGCCGCCCTTCCACACTTCGAAAATCAGTGTCGGGTTGGCGAGGTAGGCATGCAGATCGTAGAACAGCACATAACCCAGTCGCCCGCCGACGATCACCCCCATCGACATCCAGAACACCATGTCGGAGAGTTTCTCCTTGGTCCAGGTCGGGTCGAAGCGGTTCAAGCGGCGGGACGCCAGCAGCCAGGCGCCGCCGATGCCGATCAGGTACATCAGACCGTACCAGTGGATTTTCAGCGGACCGATGGCCAGGGCCACCGGGTCGATCTGCGGGTAAGGCAGCATTGCGACTCCTCGTTAGAGTTCAAATCTTAAAAATTCCCGGGCGACGCTGCCACCTCAGGATTAAGCCAGGATTGCGCTGCCCATCAGAGCAGATGCTTCAGACTAGAAAGTTCAGGCCAACGCAGAACAGCAAAGCGGCAAACAGCCTTTTCAGCAACTTCGGCGACAACCTGTGGGCCAGTCGCGCGCCCAATCGGGCGAACACCATGCTGGTCAGGGCAATGCCCAGCAACGCCGGCAAATAAATGAAACCGAGACTATGGGCCGGGAGCAACGGATCGTGCCAGCCCAGAATCATGAAACTTAATGCACTGGCCAGGGCAATTGGCAGACCGCAGGCCGATGAAGTGGCCACGGCTTGCTGCATCGGCACACTGCGCCAGGTCAGGAACGGCACGGTCAACGAACCGCCGCCAATACCGAAAATCGCCGAAGCCCAGCCAATCACGCTGCCGGCCAGGGTCAGACCGAGTTTGCCCGGCACGGTTCGGCTGGCCTTGGGTTTGACGTCCAGCGCCAGCTGAGCAGCAATCACCAGGGCGAATACACCAATGAGTTTCTGCAGGTTGGGGCCGGAAATCGCTTCCGCCGTCAGGGCGCCTAACCCGGCACCGAGTAAAATGCCGACGGTCATCCACATGAAGATCGGCCAAAGCACGGCGCGACGGCGGTGATGCTCACGTACCGCGTTGACCGAGGTGAAGATGATCGTCGCCAGGGAGGTACCCACTGCCAGGTGCGTGAGGATCGACGGATCGAACCCTTGGGCCTTGAAGCTGAACACCAGCACCGGGACGATGATGATCCCGCCACCCACGCCAAACAGCCCGGCGAGTACACCTGCACAGGCGCCGAGCGCCAGATAGAGCAGAAATTCCATGGTCGTCCCGCCCGCATCCCCAAAACCGGAGCGGCATGGTAACGGATGCATGGCCCCGAGCTCCACTGTGCAAGGCGATGGATCGATGAGCGATGTCTGCGTAGAGTGGGCAAAAAACACACAAGGACTCCCTTATGTGCCTGATTGTTTTTGCCTGGCGCCCGGGTCATGCCCAGCCGCTGGTCGTGGCGGCCAATCGCGATGAGTTCTACGCCCGCCCCAGCCTGCCTCTGGCGCCATGGCCTGAAGCGCCGCACGTACATGCGGGGCGCGACCTCGAGGCCGGTGGCACCTGGCTCGGTGTCGGTGCCAACGGACGTTTTGCGGCGCTGACCAACATCCGCGATCCCCATCGACCGCCAGGGCGCAAGTCTCGTGGAGAGCTGGTGGCGCGATTTCTCACCGGTGAAATACCAATTGACCACTATTTAGCCGACGTTGTCGACCATTCGCCGGAATACGGTGGTTTTAATCTGCTGATTGGCAACACCCACGAGCTCTGGCACTTCAACGCCCGGGAATCGAACGCGCTGATGCTGGCGCCGGGGGTCTACGGGTTATCCAATGCCGGGCTGGATACGCCCTGGCCGAAGGTGCTCAAAGCCAAGGCCGCATTGCGCGAGGTGCTGGATGATCCGCAGCCTCAGGCGCTGTTGGCATTATTGAGCGATGCGCAGACCGCGCCGTTTGCCGAGCTGCCGGATACCGGAGTGGGGCTGGCCACCGAGACGTTGCTGTCGAGCGTGTTCATTGCCAGCCAGAGTTATGGAACGCGGGCGAGTACGGCGTTGATTGTGCAGGCGGATGGGGCGCGGCATATGGTCGAAAGGAGTTTCGGGCCTTATGGCGGGCATCTGGGAGAAGTTGAAATCAGACTTTAGTTTTTCATTGCCTGTACTGGCCCCATCGCGGGCAAGCCCGCTCCCACAGTGATCGAGGTGAACACAGCATTTGTGTCCGACTCGAAACCTGTGGGAGC
>NZ_AKJJ01000073.1:0-5494 GCF_000282395.1 Pseudomonas sp. GM55
AGAACTGGAACGGCTGTTGAAAGGGCAACCGGCCAACCGCAATGCACGGCTGTCGCTGATCCAGTATTACCTCGACAGCGGCCAGGAACCCAAGGCGCAGGTGCTGTTGCAGGGCTGGAAAAGGATGAACCGCGATGATCCAGCGCTGAAATAGATGTCCTTATTTTCCGAAGGTTGGATTACCCGCACTTGCGTAGCGCCGATTCGGATCAACTTTCACATTGAGCATCACCTGTTGGCGTCGGTGCCGTATTTTGCCTGCCGAAATTGCATGCACTTTTGCGACAGCGCGGCATCGTGCCGGAACCACCCACTTACTTGCAGGTGCTCGAGCGTGTGAGCATGGGATTCACCAAGTCGGATTGAGAAACCGGGGTGTTCAGGAATTTGGGTGAGCTATAAAAGTAGATGTCCAAGAACGCAACACCGCGTTAATGAGCTATACCCAATAATCCCCCCACCGCGCTTCTTCCATTATTGGAGGTTGGCAATGAAACTCTGTCCTCCCCTGTCAGCGCTATTGATCACCGCAAGTCTCTTCGGCTGCGCCAGCTCATCACACCAATCAATGAATCTTCCTTTGACAGCGACCCATAAAAACCCTGGTCATACCGCCACGACCACATTGACCAGCGTGGGCAATCAAACCAACTTTGACTTCTACATCACCGGAGTTCCAACCGGAACCATCTTGCCCCCGCGCATCTACACGTTTATCAACAAAGGTAGTTGTCAGCAACCCGGACCAGCCGCGTTCGCAATGAACGATAAGGTCAACACGGAACCCAATGCGGGGACCGGCGGATGGACCTTTTACAGAAGCGCACCGATAACCATGCCAGACCTGCTTTCTGGCAAATACTCGGTTGTCGTGCGGACTTCACCAGAGGATGGTAGCGTCGATATTTTCTGTGGCGATGTTGCACACGCGACTCGATGAAACACCCATAGTCATTTTTGAGTCGAGTCGCGCTTATATGTGGCGATTGTGTTTACCGTATACATGGTTGGTATTTATCCAGCTTGTAATCCTAGCGTTACATACACCACAAAAACACTGCAATCGCCCCGTCCATTTGAAAAAACCGCACTAGACTCCTTCCTGCGCCTTAACCCGTGCATGGTCATGTGGTAAGGGGGAAGTGATTCTGTACGCAGTACCTAGGCTATTTGCTCGGTGGTCAATGCACCAAGGGTCAATGTTGATGTGCACTCATCACCCGGTTGCTAACACCATGAAACAACGAGGAATCCTGGTATGGAACAGCTATCGGATCGTTTCAGGTTATCTATAGTGTTTGCTGCGCTTTTGTCATTGAACGGACTGGCTCACGCGGCTCAAACGGAAAAGACCAATATTCTGTTTATCGTCTCCGACGATACCGGCTATGGCGACCTAGGCCCCTACGGCGGCGGGGTCGGTCGAGGCATGCCGACACCCAGCATCGATGAGCTGGCGGCAGAGGGGGTCACTTTCTACTCTTTTTATGCCCAGCCAAGCTGCACGCCTGGTCGTGCGGCCATGCAAACCGGGCGGATCCCTAATCGTAGTGGTATGACTACCGTGGCCTTCCAGGGCCAGGGCGGTGGCCTGCCAGCAGCCGAGTGGACGCTGGCCTCAGTGCTGAAAACCGGTGGCTACGACACTTATTTCACCGGCAAATGGCATTTGGGCGAAGCCGACTATGCGCTGCCCAATGCGCAAGGTTATGACGTGATGAAATACGTCGGCCTGTACCACCTCAACGCCTACACCTACGCTGACCCGACCTGGTTCCCGGACATGGACCCGGAAACCCGCGCGATGTTTCAAAAGGTGACCAAGGGCGCCTTGTCCGGCAAGGCGGGAGAAAAGCCTGTCGAAGAGTTCAAGGTCAACGGCCAGTACGTGGACACGCCTGTCGTGGATGGCAAACCCGGTGTGGTCGGCATTCCTTTCTTTGATAACTATGTCGAGAAAGCCGCACTGGAGTTTCTCGACACGGCGGCCAAATCGGACAAGCCGTTTTTCATCAACGTCAACTTCATGAAGGTGCACCAGCCTAACATGCCGGCACCGGAGTTCATTCATAAGTCCATGTCCAAGTCCAAGTACGCCGACTCTATCGTCGAACTCGATACCCACATCGGCCGCATCATGGACAAGCTCAAGGCGCTCGGCCTGGATAAGAACACTCTGGTGGTTTACACCACTGACAACGGGGCCTGGCAGGATGTTTATCCGGATGCTGGCTACACACCGTTTCGTGGTACCAAGGGCACAGTGCGTGAGGGTGGTAACCGGGTACCGGCCATCGCCGTCTGGCCAGACAAGATCAAGCCGGACACGAAAAATCACGAAATGCTTGGTGGCCTCGATTTGATGGCGACGTTCGCCTCTGTTGCGGGTGTGAAGCTACCGGAGAAAGATCGCGAGGGTCAGCCGATCATCTTCGACAGTTACGACATGACCCCAGTACTCACCGGCAGTGGCCCTTCTCCGCGTAAGGAGTGGTTCTACTTTACCGAGAACGAATTATCCCCGGGGGCCGCCCGTGTTGGTAACTATAAAGCCGTATTCAACCTGCGGGGCGATGATGGCGCGCAAACCGGTGGTCTGGCTGTGGACAGTAACCTGGGATGGAAAGGCGCCGAAAAATATGTGGCCACCGTGCCGCAGGTCTTTGACTTGTGGCAAGACCCGCAAGAGCGCTATGACCTCTTCATGAACAACTTCACCGAGCGTACCTGGACGATGGTGCCGATCACGGGCGCGATCATCAAATTGATGAAAACCTACGTCGATTACCCACCACGCAAACTGCAAAGCATGGGTTATGACGGACCGATCGAACTGTCGCAATACCAGAAATTCCAATACGTACGTGACATCCTGAAAAAAGAAGGCATCAACCTGCCG
Source organism: Pseudomonas sp. GM55 (assembly GCF_000282395.1). Lineage (NCBI taxonomy): Bacteria > Pseudomonadati > Pseudomonadota > Gammaproteobacteria > Pseudomonadales > Pseudomonadaceae > Pseudomonas > Pseudomonas sp. GM55. Next base: position 2,900 of record NZ_AKJJ01000073.1, read on the forward strand.
ATGCCAGCGGGTAACTGATAAAACAGGCGGAACATGGCGGCTTCATCAGAGGTCGCCACTTCGCCATTTTGACGTTTACGAACAGTCACCACTCGTAACAAACCTAGTAGTGGATATTTCATGATCCACCCTCTCGAATGGTCTAGGGGAATGCATTTATGAACAACGTCTCGTTGGCCCGTCCATCAATGCGTTGGCTCTTGCTTGCTTTGTTGTGGCCACTGTTGCTGCAAGCAGCGGAACCCTTGCCATCCTGGCAAGAGGGCCCTTCCAAACGCTCCATTGTCGAATTCGTCCAGGCAGTAACGGCAGATGGTTCCAAGGATTTTGTACCGCCGGTTGAACGCATCGCAGTGTTCGATAACGACGGAACGCTTTGGAGCGAACAGCCCCTGTATTTTCAGATGCTGTTCGCTCTGGAGGAGGTTAAGCGCCTCGCGCCCCAACACCCGGAATGGCAACAGCAGCAGCCATTCAAGGCCGTGCTGGACAACGACCAGAAAACCTTGGCGAGCAGCGGCATGGAGGGGCTGATGAAGATCATCGATGCCACCCATACCGAGATCAGTACTCAAGCCTTTTTAGCCAATGTCCGGGCTTGGCTGGCCAAGGCCGTGCATCCCAAAACCCATAAGCCCTACACCGAGATGGTTTATCAGCCCATGCTCGATCTGCTCGCGTATTTGCGCGCCAATGGCTTCAAGACCTACATCGTGTCAGGAGGCGAAGTAGAGTTCATGCGCGCCTGGACAGAGGAAGTATATGGCATTCCGCCCGAGCAGGTTATCGGCACCTCCTTTACCGGTGAGTATCAATACAACGCCGGCAAGCCGGTGATCATGCGCCTGCCCAAGCTAGCGCATTACGACGACGGCCCTGGTAAACCCGTCAGTATCGAAAGCGTTATAGGCCGCCGACCGATCTTCGCTTTTGGTAACTCCGATGGTGATCAGCAAATGTTGCAATGGACCGCCGCGGGCGATGGCAAGCGCTTCATGGGACTCGTGCATCACACCGATGCACAACGTGAATGGGCTTACGACCGGGAGTCGAAAGTCGGGAAGCTGGACAAGGCTCTGGATGAAGCCCGGGCGCAGAATTGGACGGTGGTAGATATGGCCAAGGAGTGGCGCAAAATCTACCCTTTTGATAGCGCGGCACCTTGAAACCCAGCGTATCTATCGCGCCGCAGCCGCAGGGGCATTAGCGGTTGTTAAGACAATTGCACAAGTTGCGATGGTAGGGAGTGATGGGCTGCCAGTAGATGGAGCAGCATGATTGGAATCATTTTGGGAACAACAGCGTAAATGCCACCCGAAATCCCCAACCCTCAGCGCCATCTTTCGGGCTATCAACCCAGTAGCGCGGCCCTGCTTGCAGACTCATGGGCTGATGACCCACTTTGAACAACTGGGTCACAAACAGGTTGATCGGAGCCGACCATTCGCGGGTCTGCCAGTCGTAGGTAGACTCGGTGTTGATGCCATAGGTGGTGTAAGTGTGGGTGGTGTAGCTGAAGAAGGGCTGCAAGAAGGTTTGGTTGATTTTGTCTTTGTCATCAGGCGGGCTGTTGTACAGTGACCAGATGTGATTGGCCAGAATACCGCGGGTCCAGCCATTGCTTTGTTTGAGGGCAACTACGGTAGGACCCGCCCCCCATTGCTCACCACTCAACAGCTCATCACTACCGGTCGGCACCAGGATTACCGGCCCTGCTCCCCAGATCCAGCCGCTCGCGGTCGGGTGCTTGGGTGAAAAGAAGAAGCTCTGGGTTACATCGCCGATACCGGATTTGTCCGCCTGTCCACCCGCTACCAGGCCATGCTGATCGATAATCGGCAGGATGGTTCGGGAAATGAGATTCCACTCGTCGTTGAGGCTAAATGGCAGTACTGGCTGGATATTGGTAACGCTTTGGTAGCCCTCGCCACTGGGGCCGAGCTTCTGGTTCCAGTTGTACTGAATTGGCACGCTGTAGAGCGCCGCAACCGGATTCAGTGATTGTTTGGCCAGCTCAGCCTGGCTATCAGCAGTTAGACCGATGTTGGGCCAAATAACTGCCAGGGCCATAACAGGCATGAGGTGAAAGACTTTGCTCATCAGTAGCTCCTTCTCGATATCGAGAATGTGCACTACCACTCCAGATGGATCGCTTCCATACGAAGCGGTCCCGGAGAGCTTAGATCAGTTTTCTTGACTAGTATCAATTCGACTTGAGAGGGGGTGTGGGGCGCCTGCTGTGGACTCCATGGACAAGTGTGCGTCTGCTACGTTAATTCGAAAATGGATAGTACCGAGGTTAACCATGCCAACCAGTAGCGCTGCCCTGTCCACCTTTACACTCCTCGCGCTGTGCAGCCAGCAAGTATGGGCCGGCGGCATCATGCTCTACGAAATCGGCACCGATAACGCCGGCCTCGCCAACGCCGGCGCCGCCGCCCGAGCCCAGGGCCCCTCGACCATCGCCAGCAACCCGGCGGGCATGAGCTACCTGCCCGGCACACAAATCACTGCCGGCTTGCAGGTCCTGTACGGTGATTTGAGCTTCGACCGCGACTCCGGCACCAACGTCCCGGGCAGCGGCAGCGGCAATGC
>NZ_AKJJ01000074.1:0-6109 GCF_000282395.1 Pseudomonas sp. GM55
GCAAGCCAGCTCCTACAGAAATGCTGCCACTTTCTGCGCCGCAGCCGCCAAATGCTGCTCATGGGTAAACCCCGAAGCCTTCAACGGCTTCAAGTCATGATCCCCCGCCACCAGCCAGAACACTTCGATACCCGGCGATAGCGCATACCCCTCGACCGCCTCACGATTGCCCAGTGCATCGCGCTCGCCCTGTACGATCAGGGTCCGCGTCTTCAGCCCGGCCAAATGCTCGACCCGTGGTTTCTCCGGTTTGCCCACCGCATAGAACGGATAACCCAGGCACACCAGCGCATCCGCCCCCAACTCATCGACCAGCAGACTGGCCATACGCCCGCCCATGGACTTGCCGCCGATGGCCAGCGACCCAGTGACATGGCGTCGCACCTGGGCATGCACCTCGCGCCAGCATTCCAGCAGTTTCGGCGCTGGGTTCGGCGGGCGCTTACCGCCGTCGATGCGCCGCTGCGCCATGTACGGAAACTCGAAGCGCAATACGTTGACGCCTTGAGCGGCGAGGCGTACAGCCATGTCGCTCATCCAGGCGCTGTCCATCGGCGCACCGGCGCCATGGGCGAGAATCAGCGTCGCCGATGCCGGCACAACAGCCGCATTCCACAACCATCCATGATCCCGCACGCACTGCGCCCATTGATCCCCGTCAATACCGGCCTTGTGCCCTTTGTCCATGCTTGCCTCGCTTTCAGTCTGCCTATAACTCCGGCCGAAGGGTGCACTGCCTTGCGCTGCGCGCTCACTTCGGCTGAACCGTGGATGGGGAACCATGAACACTTCTATCAGTACCGCCTACAACTACAAGGTGGTCCGCCAATTCGCCATTATGACGGTGGTGTGGGGCATCGTCGGCATGGGGCTCGGGGTTTTTCTCGCGGCCCAGTTGGTCTGGCCCGAACTCAACTTCAATTTGCCGTGGACCAGCTTCGGGCGTTTGCGCCCGCTGCACACCAATGCGGTGATCTTCGCCTTTGGCGGCTGCGCCCTGTTCGCCAGTTCGTTCTACTCGGTGCAACGCACCTGCCAGACGCAATTGTTTGCGCCGAAAATCGCCGCGTTCTGCTTCTGGGGCTGGCAGCTTGTAATTCTCTTGGCGGCCATCAGCCTGCCGCTGGGCTACACCAGTTCCAAGGAATACGCCGAACTGGAATGGCCGATCGACATCCTGATCACCATCGTCTGGGTCGCCTACGCCATCGTGTTCTTCGGCACGATCATGCAGCGCAAGACCAAGCACATCTATGTCGGTAACTGGTTCTTCGGTGGATTCATCATCACCGTGGCGATCCTGCACATCGTCAACAACATGGAACTGCCGGTCAGCTTCACCAAGTCCTACTCGCTGTACTCCGGTGCCACCGATGCGATGGTGCAATGGTGGTACGGCCACAACGCCGTAGGCTTTTTCCTCACCGCCGGTTTCCTCGGGATGATGTACTACTTCGTGCCGAAACAGGCCGAGCGCCCGGTGTATTCCTATCGCCTGTCGATCGTGCACTTCTGGGCGCTGATCACCCTGTACATCTGGGCCGGCCCGCACCACTTGCACTACACCGCGCTGCCGGACTGGGCGCAGTCGCTGGGCATGGTGATGTCGCTGATCCTGCTGGCGCCGAGCTGGGGCGGGATGATCAACGGCATGATGACCCTGTCGGGCGCCTGGCATAAGTTGCGCAGCGACCCGATCCTGCGTTTCCTCGTGGTGTCGCTGGCGTTCTACGGCATGTCGACCTTCGAAGGGCCGATGATGGCGATCAAGACGGTCAACGCCCTCTCCCACTACACCGACTGGACCATCGGCCACGTACACGCCGGCGCGCTCGGCTGGGTGGCGATGATCTCCATCGGCGCGCTGTACCACATGATCCCGAAAGTCTTCGGACGCGAGCAGATGCACAGTATCGGCTTGATCAACGCGCACTTCTGGCTCGCCACTATCGGCACCGTTCTGTACATCGCCTCGATGTGGGTCAACGGGATCGCCCAGGGCCTGATGTGGCGTGCGGTGAACGAGGACGGCACGCTGACTTACTCCTTCGTCGAGACCCTGGTGGCCAGCCATCCGGGCTTCGTCGTGCGGCTGGTGGGCGGGGCGATCTTCCTCAGCGGCATGTTGCTGATGGCCTACAACACCTGGCGCACCGTGCGGGCCTCGCAGCCTGCCGAAGTCGCCGCTGCCGCGCAGATGGCCTGAGGAGTCCGCCATGAAACACGAAACTATCGAGAAAAACGTCGGCCTGTTGCTGTTGCTGATGATCCTGGCCGTGAGCATCGGCGGCCTGACCCAGATCGTCCCGCTGTTCTTCCAGGACGTGACCAACAAACCGGTGGAAGGCATGAAGCCCTACACCGCGCTGCAACTGGAAGGCCGCGACATCTATATCCGCGAAGGCTGCGTCGGCTGTCATTCACAGATGATCCGTCCGTTCCGTGCCGAGACCGAACGCTACGGGCACTACTCGGTGGCCGGTGAAAGCGTCTGGGATCACCCGTTCCTGTGGGGCTCGAAACGCACCGGACCAGACCTGGCGCGGGTCGGCGCGCGCTACTCGGATGACTGGCACCGGGCGCACCTGTACAACCCGCGCAACGTCGTGCCGGAGTCGAAGATGCCGGCCTACCCGTGGCTGGTGGCCAATCAGCTCGACAGCAGTCATACCGAAACCAAGATCAAGGCCATGCGCACCCTGGGCGTGCCGTACACCGACGAAGACATCACCGGCGCCGTCGCTTCGCTCAAGGGCAAGAGCGAGATGGATGCGCTGGTCGCCTATCTGCAAGTGCTCGGCACTGCCATCAAGAGCAAGAGGTGAGCCATGGTTGTTGAGATGAGCACTGGAATGATCCGCGGCCTGGGCACGGTCGTGGTGTTCGTGGCCTTCGTCGGCCTGACCCTGTGGGTGTTCAGCGGCAAGCGCGGTCCGGCATTCGCCGAAGCGCGCCTGCTGCCGTTTGCCGACGAGCCACAACCCGACATCACCGAAGAATCAGCAACAAGGAGTACCCGGCCATGACCACCTTCTGGAGTACGTGGATCTGCGTACTGACCATCGGCAGCCTGATCGGCCTGACCTGGCTGCTGATCGGCACCCGCAAGGGTGAAACCAAGGGCAGCGTCGACCAGACCATGGGCCACAGCTTCGACGGCATCGAGGAGTATGACAACCCGTTGCCGCAATGGTGGTTCATGCTGTTCGCCGGCACCCTGGTGTTTGCGGTCGGCTACCTGATCCTCTATCCCGGCCTCGGCAACTGGAAAGGCATCCTCCCCGGCTATGAAAACGGCTGGACCGGTGTGCACGAGTGGGAAAAGGAAATGGCCAAGGCTGACGCGAAGTTCGGGCCGATCTTCGCCAGGTTCGCGGCGATGCCCGTGGAAGAAGTGGCCAAGGACCCACAGGCGCTGAAAATGGGCGGCCGCCTGTTTGCCTCCAACTGCTCGGTGTGCCACGGCTCGGATGCCAAGGGTGCATACGGCTTCCCCAACCTGACCGACAGCGACTGGCGCTGGGGCGGCAGCGCAGAAACCATCAAGACCACCATCATGGGTGGCCGGATGGCGGCGATGCCGGCCTGGGGTGAAGTCCTGGGGGAAGAAGGCGTGAAGAACGTCGCCGCTTACGTGCGCCATGGTCTGGCCGGCCTGCCGTTGCCTGCCGACAGCAAAGCCGACCTGCAGGCCGGACAGCAGGCATTCAGTACCACCTGCGTCGCCTGTCACGGGGCAAACGGCCAGGGCACTGAAGCCATGGGCGCGCCGAACCTGACGCACCCGACCGGCTTCATCTACGGCACCAGCCTGACGCAGCTCGAACAAACGATCCGTCATGGTCGCCAAGGTCATATGCCGGCGCAAAACGAACTGCTCGGCAACGATAAGGTGCAATTGCTGGCCGCGTATGTGTACAGCCTGTCCCACGGTTTGAATACCGAGCGCTTGCAGGCTGAAGACAACCGCGAATAAATCCCGACCGCTCTGCTGCCGCATTCTCCCGGATGCGGCAGTTCCCTGCCCCTTTGCGACCCATTGTCGCACCCTCGCACAGACTTTCTTTCGGAACCCCGGATTCGAGTCTAAGCTTCCCCCCATGCGGACTGGCCGGTGCCGGTTCCAGGTCGACCCTGAACGATGTGTTCGACGAATCTGCCCGATGACAGGCCGCAAAGGCTGGTAGATACCGGCTGTCGCGCCAATTGCCTTCGGTCAGCCAAACGTTGCGTTTGAACACACCCCGTTACATCCGACCTGACCCCCTCGCCTGATCAGTCCGACGGGACAATTTGCCCACGGGTATTTTTGTCCCTACGCGGCGCATGGAAAGGCCGCAGAATCAGCATTTGAAAGCATTGACCAAGGTCATGGCGCGTTGCAATGACCCCCTGCTTTCTCCATACTTGCGGCCGATTTTTAATCCTAATAAAACACCCAAACCGTGGAACCTTAGAATGAGCACAGCAATCAGTCCGACTGCTTATAACTATAAGGTAGTCCGCCAGTTCGCCATCATGACGGTGGTCTGGGGGATCCTTGGCATGGGGCTCGGTGTCTTCATCGCCTCACAGCTCGTATGGCCGGAATTGAACTTCGGTCTGCCGTGGACGACTTTTGGACGCTTACGCCCGTTGCACACCAACCTGGTGATTTTCGCCTTCGGTGGATGTGCACTGTTTGCCACTTCTTATTATGTCGTGCAGCGAACCTGCCAAACGCGACTGATTTCCGACAGCCTCGCCGCCTTCACCTTCTGGGGATGGCAAGCGGTGATTGTCGGCGCGATCATTACCTTGCCGATGGGTTTCACCACCACCAAGGAATACGCGGAACTGGAATGGCCCCTGGCTATTCTGCTGGCCATTGTCTGGGTCACCTACGGTCTGGTGTTCTTCGGCACCATCGTCAAGCGCAAGACCAAGCACATCTATGTGGGTAACTGGTTCTACGGCGCGTTCATCGTCGTGACCGCGATGCTGCACATCGTCAACCACATGTCGCTGCCGGTCAGCCTGTTCAAGTCCTACTCGGCCTACTCGGGTGCGACCGACGCGATGATCCAGTGGTGGTACGGCCACAACGCCGTGGGCTTCTTCCTGACCACCGGCTTCCTGGGGATGATGTACTACTTCGTGCCGAAACAGGCCGAGCGTCCGATCTACTCCTATCGCCTGTCGATCGTGCACTTCTGGGCGCTGATCACCCTGTACATCTGGGCCGGTCCGCACCACTTGCACTACACCGCCCTGCCGGACTGGGCTCAGTCCCTGGGCATGGCCATGTCGATCATCCTGCTGGCGCCGAGCTGGGGCGGCATGATCAACGGCATGATGACCCTGTCGGGCGCCTGGCATAAGCTGCGCACCGACCCGATCCTGCGCTTCCTCGTGGTGTCCCTGGCGTTCTATGGCATGTCGACCTTCGAAGGTCCGATGATGGCCATCAAGACCGTCAACTCCCTCTCGCACTACACCGACTGGACCATCGGCCACGTACACGCCGGCGCTCTGGGCTGGGTGGCGATGATCTCGATCGGCGCGATCTACCACATGATCCCGAAACTGTTCGGTCGTGCGCAGATGCACAGCACCGGCCTGATCAACACGCACTTCTGGCTCGCGACCATCGGTACCGTTCTGTACATCGCTTCGATGTGGGTCAACGGCATCACCCAAGGCCTGATGTGGCGTGCAATCAACGACGACGGCACCCTCACCTACTCGTTCGTCGAAGCGCTGCAAGCCAGCCACCCTGGCTTCATCGTTCGCGCCCTGGGCGGTGCGTTCTTCGCCACCGGCATGCTGTTCATGGCCTACAACGTTTTCCGTACCGTACGCGCCTCGAACCCGGCAGAAGCTGAAGCCGCCGAAAAGATCGTAGTTGGAGCTCACTGATGAAGCATGAAGCAGTCGAGAAGAATATTGGCCTGCTGGCCTTCTTCATGGTCATCGCCGTCAGCGTCGGCGGCCTGACCCAGATCGTTCCGCTGTTTTTCCAGGATGTCACCAACAAGCCGGTCGAGGGCATGAAGCCTCGCACCGCCCTTGAACTGGAAGGCCGGGACGTTTATATCGCCAACGGTTGTGTCGGCTGCCACTCGCAGAT
>NZ_AKJJ01000075.1:0-959 GCF_000282395.1 Pseudomonas sp. GM55
ACGGCCTCGGGCCAGGCGGTGAACCTGTCGCTCAACGGCACCGTGGTCGAAGGGCGTACGGCCACGAGCAACCTGCTGGTGTTCACCGTCGGCGTAGCCGCCAACGGTGATGTCACCCTCGACCAGCTCCGCGCCGTGGTGCATTCCAACACCACCAATCCGGATGACTCGACGAGCCTGACTTCGGACAATCTGGTGACACTGACGGCGACCAAGACCGACAGGGACGGCGACAGCGCCCAGGCGACGCTGAACATCGGGCAGAACCTGGTGTTCAAGGACGACGGACCGAGCATCAGTACTACCGGCACGGAACCGACGCTGACGGTGGACGAAACGGTACTGGCGACCGACGTTACCCAGAGTTTTGCCGCCAACTTCAACTCGGCGTTTGGTGCCGATGGCGCCGGCACCCTGACCTATGCGCTGGGCGTGGTGGCGGGGGCCTCCGGGTTGACGGACACGGCCTTGGGCGAGGCGGTGAACCTGTCGCTCAATGGCACCGTGGTGCAAGGGCGTACGGCCACGGGCAACCTGCTGGTGTTCACCGTCGGCGTAGCCGCCGATGGCAGCGTCACGCTCGACCAGCTCCGGGCTGTGGTGCATTCCAACACCAGCAATCCGGATGATTCAAAGACGTTGACCTCGGACAACCTGGTGACGCTGACGGCAACCAAGACCGACAAGGACGGCGACAGCGCCCAGGCGACGCTGAACATTGGGCAGAACCTGGTGTTCAAGGACGACGGGCCGAGCATCAGTACCACCGGCGTGGAGCCGACGCTGACGGTGGACGAGACAGTGCTGGGCATCGACGCCACCCAGAGCTTCGCCGCCAACTTCAACTCGGCGTTTGGTGCCGATGATGCCGGCACCCTGACCTATGCGCTGGGCGTGGTGGCCGGAGCCTCCGGGCTGATCGACACGGCCTCGGGCCAGGCGGTGAACCTGTCGCTCAA